>JANTFG010000019.1 GCA_024763555.1 Thermoanaerobaculales bacterium | reverse complement strand
CTTGACAGAGTTGAAGCGGAGACATACCTTGGGTTTAGAGAAAAAGCACTGCAGATCTAAGTTCGCTCGCATGATAGTGGGCGGTTTGGTGTGTAGGAGTTTCTTCCTGCCGGAGGGGGGCCCCATGAGGACGCATGTTTCTCTCAATTGCTCAGCCGTATTTTTCTGTCTGCTGCTGGTTCCTGCCATGGGGAAGGCCCGTGAGGTGCCGTTGATCTCTCACACGGTGGACGCTTCTTTCGATGGGGCAAGGTCCGTCCGCGCCGCCGATCTCGATGGTGATGGAGATCTGGATCTCATTGCCATCGCCAGTGTCTCGGATCAGTTGAAATGGTATGAGAATACCGCCGGGGACGGCTCTGCCTGGACCGGACACTCCATTTCGACCAGTGCCGATGGTGCAAGTTCGGTGGGGGCTGGTGATCTTGACGGCGACGGCGACCTGGACATCTATTGTGCCTCGGGGGCAGGGGATTCGGTGCATTGGTGGGAGAATGACGGCAGCCCTGCAGATGGAGGCTGGTCGGTGCACGGGGTCTATGGGGGGGTGCACGGAGCGGCCTGGGTCGATGCGGGAGATATGGACGGTGACGGTGATCTCGATCTCGTGGGCGCCGCCATCACCGATCGGGCCGTCATGTGGTGGGAGAATGACGGCACACCGGCGGACGGCATCTGGACGGAATATCCAATCATCGAGGTGTGGGACGGAGCGTGGTCGACCCGGGCCGTCGACATGGATCGGGACGGCGACCTCGACATTCTCGGTTCGGCCATCTTAGAAGACATGATTGCGTGGTGGGAGAACGATGGAACGCCTTCCGACGGGGGCTGGATTCCCCGGGTCGTCGACAACAGCTTCACCGGCGCCCACGGAGCCGTCTCCGGAGATCTCGATGGAGATGGTGATATGGACATCGTCGGCGCCGCAATGACCGCCAATTCGATCAGCTGGTGGGAAAGTGATGGAAGTCCTGCGGATGGCGGTTGGACGCTTCATGGTATCGACACGTCTTTCGCCCAGGCCTACGATGTTGCCCTTGGTGATGTCGACGGCGACGGCGACCTCGACGTCCTGGGCGCTGCCCAGGGGGACGATGAAATCGCGTGGTGGGAAAACGATGGGACCCCGGGTAACGGAGGATGGATCAAGCATGTGGCGAGCACCGCCTTCGATGGCGCGGTTTCGGTGGCGAGCGCCGATCTCGATGGAGACGGCGACCTCGACATCCTCGGCACTGCACACGAAGCCGACGTCCTTGCCTGGTGGGAGAATGAAACCATTCACCGAACCGCCTTCTTCCCGACTCAGTCCGCCCACCTGATCGACGGTAGCTTTTCCGGAGATGTGGAGTATTCAACGGCCGTCGTCGACATGGATCTTGACGGCGACCTCGACCTGATCGCTGTGGATCCGACCGGGCAGGATATCGTCTGGTGGGAAAGCGACGGTTCCCCCGACGACGGTGGATGGAGTCCTCATTCGGTGGGGATGGGCGCGGTCCTGAACAAAGGCGCCGTTGCGGCGGCGGATATTGACGGTGACGGCGATGTTGATATTTTCTCCTCATCGCCCGACAACCCTTACCTCTCCTGGTGGGAGAACGACGGCAGCCCGGCAGACGGAGGGTGGACCGAGTGGCCGGTGGATATTTACCTCAGCGAGGCTGTTGGTCTCTGGGTTGAAGACATGGACCTCGACGGTAGAGTCGATGTCGTCAGCCTGAACGCGGCTGGTGACTTCAGCTGGTTTGTAAACCCCGGCCTACCCGCGACCAGTTGGTTAGGCCATGGAATATCGGGTCGTTCCGGCTCCAGGATCGTACCTGCGGATGGGGATGGTGACGGCGATGTCGACATTTTTCAGGTTGCCGATAACAAGGGGATCTATTTTCAGGAAAGCGACTTTTATCCTAATCACTGGCCATTCGTCATGCATTTGCTGGCATTGACCGACGTCATTCCATATGGTATCGACGTGGCCGACATGGATGACGACGGCGATCTGGACGCCATCGTCCTGCTTGCCGATCGGGTTTCCTGGTGGGAAAACGATGGAATTCCCGCCCCTGCAGTGGCCGGCGACTGGCCTGAGCACTCCGTCGGAGGACATGGCGGCACGGATGGAGGGAGTGTTCGGGCGGTGGACATGGATGGGGACGGCGATTTCGATATTCTGGCCGCCGTATCTTCGGCCGATGACATCATCTGGTGGGAGAACGACGGCTCGCCGCTGGACGGCGGCTGGATCGAGCATGTGGTCGATTCCGACTTCGGAAGTCCTGTCGCAGCCCTCGCGGCGGATTTCAATCGGGACGGTATGGTCGATATTCTGGCTGCGGGAGCAGGAAATGACAAGATCTCGTGGTGGGACAACCGTGGGGGACAATTCAGGATTCTGGCCACAAGCCTGGCATCGACGACCTTCTGGGATTCGACGACCGTTGCGCCTCTGGACTTTGTGGCCAAACACATCGGGCACCCGGAGGATAGCTCTGAAGAGTTGACGAGCCTCGATTTCCTCTTCGAATCCCAGCCCGGAGTACCGATGACGAGTTCCCAGGCCAACGCCCTGCTCAACTCCCTGCTGGTCTATCTGGATGACGGAGATGGGAACTGCTACCTCGGTACGGATACTCAGCTCACCGTCGTGGGCGATATCCAGCTTTCCGGAGGCCGGTTGAGCATTCCCTTCGTCGATGGCGACACCAATGTTCGCCTGGATCCCAATATCTCACGGCGCTACTGCCTGTTCCTGGACGGAAAGCCCTCGGCATCCTCCCAGAACCCGAATACCTTGAGAATAACCCACCTCAGCGATGGGACACTCCACTCTGAGCTCAGCTCCGGGGAGGACCGGGTCCACGATATTCCTTTGAGACTCGAGTGGGCCGCCGATACCAGTACTCCGGTGATGACTTTCTTGTCCACCATGATCTTCTCAGACGGCTTCGAATCCGCCGATACCTCCGCCTGGGATGAGAGTTCGCCCTGAGCTGAGACCACCTGCCTGGACAGAGATCTCAGGGACTTGTTGTGGACCACTGACTGGTAGAGGCATCTTCGAAGCCGTCGCTGAAGATATCAAAACCGACATGGGTTGTTTCCATCAGGCCATGCCGAGAATATCGTCAGGGTCCCCCGTCGCATCCGTGAAATCATTGGTGTCAGCAACGACTGCGCCGATAGCCCCGGCAGTATAGGCATTGTAGGTCTTGACTTCAAACTCGCGGGTGCCTCGTTTGACAGCTAATTTAGGATCTGCGAAAATAGCTATATGAAGAAGGAGATTCTCCTCCAGGATCTTGGTTCCCTAGCGGAAGAGGAGGTCGAGGAGTGCCTGGAATGCGTCTCACCGGATCGGAGTCCGGCCGAGCTTGAGGCATTCCGAAGGCGTCTGAGGGAAGAGAGAGCTTCCCTGCGCGCCCTGTCGGAGCACTTTTCTCTATTGGCAGGGGAGAGTCGACTGAAGATCCTGGCCCTCCTTGACTGTGCCGGCGAACTCTGTGTCTGCGATCTCGCAACCGTGCTGGAGATGACTCCTGCTGCGGTCTCGCAGCACCTCAGCCGCCTGCGGGGCGGGGGACTGGTGGTCTCCCGGCGGCAGGGCATGACGATCTACTACAGCCGTTCCGATCATCAGCTGCTGCCCCGGCTCTGCATTCCCGATCTGGGAAAGAGATAGGGGCACGCAGGGTCCGGAAAAGGCGCCGGCGATTTCATGGCTCCGGCATCGGTTCCGGTTCCCGGTTCCTGCTCCGGTTTGTGGCTCTGTCCCCCCGGGTCCCAGGGGCATGAACATATCCCACACAAAGGACGCCAGGTTTCGCAAAGGTGGGAGAAATGTCCCCTGACAGGTGGAAGGGGTTCCCCGAAAAGGGAGTGATCGGGCTTGTAGCGCCGATATTCTGAAAGCGAGGCAAACCACTACAATAGGCAAGAAATAAGACCTGCCCAATTCCGGACGTGGCAAGTGGACGGCTCTGTCTTTTTCTAAATGGTGGAGGTGGCGGGAGTCGAACCCGCGTCCGAGGAACTCCGATCGGCGGCTTCTCCGTGTGCAGCCGGTCGTTTGATCTCATTCCGTACTCGGTCGACCTGCAACCCTTTACGGAACCAGCCCTATATTCTCGGCGAGAAGGCTCGGGCGGACCCCCTCGCTCAAGTCCATCATGCGTCGCCGTCACCAGACCGATGGACGAGGTCTTGGGACGACGTGGCTAACTAAGCAGCCAGTGCGTAATCAGTGTTGGCAGTTATGTTTTGCCCCACCCCGTTTTACGAGAGGATGGAACTCGACACGCTACCGACGACCGAATCGTTCCCCGTCGAAGCCGGTACACCCCCAAACTTCAACAGCCATTCAGTATAACGCAACCCGGACCGGAAATGTTCCACTCTTCGAGTCCCCGGCTGTGTTAATCTCCGCCGGGATGAAAGCGGATCAACAGCTCCCTCGGCTCCTCACCCGGCCGGAGCGAGCCCTCCTGGCCCTCAATGATGGCCGGCTCTTCAGGGGCTTTGTGGCGGGGAAGTGGAAGAAGGCTCTGGGCGAGGTCGTCTTCAATACTTCCATGACAGGCTATGAGGAAATTCTCAGCGACCCCTCCTACGCCGGTCAGATCGTCTGCCTCACGACGGCTCATGTCGGCCAGGTCGGGATCAACGGTATCGACTCCCAGAGCGCTTCAAAGGGGCCTGCGGCTCTGATTGTTCAGGATTTTGAGCAGGGTTTCTCCTCCTGGCGGGGAAGGGTGGACCTCCTCTCCCGGCTCAAAGAGAAGCGGATTCCCGTCGGCTGGGGCTTCGATGTCAGGGCGATCGTTCACGCTATCCGTGAGTCCGGTGCCCTTCCCGGGGCGCTGGTTGCTTCGGCTGACGAGGTGCTGGCCCGGGAGGCGGCATCGGAGGCGTCCGGGACCGAGGGAAAGGATTTTGCGAGTTCTCTCGGGAAGGGCGCGGATACTTCCTGGGATATCCAGGTGCCGGCCCCTTTCTCCCACGCGGTCGAGATCCCCGCACCCGACCTCGAGATAGCGGTCCTCGATCTCGGTATCAAGGCCTCGATCCTGAGGGAACTCAAAGCTCGGGCCTGCACCGTCCGGGTTTTCCCCGCAACTGCAGCAGCGGCGGAAATTCTCGATTCGAAACCGGCTGGGCTTCTGTTTTCGAATGGACCTGGAGATCCGGCCGCAGTTGTCCGGGCCCGGGAGACCGCCCGGAATCTCATCGGAAAGCTGCCTGTTCTCGGGATCTGCCTCGGTCACCAGATTCTTGGCCTGGCCCTCGGCGCCCGGACGGTGAAGCTGATTTTCGGACATCACGGCGGCAATCATCCCGTGCGGGAAGTTGAGACCGGAAAAGTGATGATGACGGCCCAGAACCACAACTATGCCGTCGAGGAAGCCTCGGTGCCCCGGGAAATCGAGATTTCCTACCGGAACCTCAGCGATGGCACCGTTGAGGGCCTGTCGCTTCGGAGACTGGGTGTCGAGACCCTCCAGTTTCACCCCGAAGCGGCGCCCGGCCCACACGATGCTCGAGGGACTTTCGATCGCTTTGTCGAGCGATGTCGTGTCTTTCGGGATTCCGGGAGGCTCGGCTGATGACGGCTTCCGGGATCTCCAGCGTCTGCATCCTTGGTGCGGGTCCGATCCGGATCGGCCAGGCCTGTGAATTCGATTACTCGGGGGTTCAGGGCGTCAAGGCCCTCAAGGAGGAGGGGTGTCGAGTCATTCTCGTCAACTCAAACCCGGCGACCATCATGACCGATGCCGGGCTGGCGGACAGAACCTATATCGAGCCTCTGGAGATCGAGAGTATTCAGGCCATTTTGAGAAAGGAAGGACCGGATGCTCTCATCCCGACCCTGGGGGGGCAGACGGCGCTGAATCTCGCGGTCGAACTCGAGGAGGCGGGAATCTTCGAAGATCTCGGGATCCGCCTCCTGGGCGCCTCGGTTGAGAGCATCCGACTGGCGGAAGATCGCGAACGTTTTCGGCTGGCGATGCAGGAGGCCGGGCTTCCCGTGCTTCCGGCCCGGACGGTTCACTCTCTGGAGGAGGGACTGGCGGCCCTGTCAGAGATTCCTCTACCGGTCATTCTTCGGCCCTCCTTCACGCTGGGGGGCTGGGGCGGCGGGACGGCACGGAGTGAGGAGGACTTCGAGGCGCTGCTCAGGCACGGCCTTGAGGCATCTCCCTCTTCAGAGGTCCTCGTCGAAGCCTCCGTCATCGGATGGAAAGAGTTTGAGCTGGAGGTGATGCGGGACGAGGCGGGGACCTTTGTCGTCGTCTGTTCCATCGAAAATCTGGACCCCATGGGCGTGCATACGGGCGATTCCATCACGGTGGCGCCGGCACAGACCCTGACGGATCCGGAGTATCAGATGCTCCGTGATGCAGCCCGTCAGGTGCTCGATGCTGTCGGGGTTGCAACGGGGGGAGCGAACGTCCAGTTCGCGGTCAATCCCGAAAACGGGCGCTACGCCGTCATCGAGATGAATCCGAGGGTCTCCCGGTCCTCCGCCCTGGCGTCCAAAGCGACCGGTTTTCCCATTGCACGAATTGCCGCCAAGGTGGCGCTGGGACATCATCTCGATGAAATCGTCAATGACATCACGAAGAGTACTCCGGCGGCTTTCGAACCCGCTCTCGATTATGTCGTCGTCAAGATTCCCCGTTTTGCCTTCGAAAAGTTTCCGGGAGTGAGTGCGGCTCTGGGCACTGCGATGAAGGCCGTCGGCGAGGTCGCGGCGATGGGTGTCTGTTTTGAGGAAGCTCTCCTGAAGGCGATCCGCTCCCTGGAGATCGGTCGGGACAGCCTCGATGCGCCGCCGGAACTTCGGAGTCTCGATGAGGATGAACTCCTGGAAGCTCTGGAACTTCCCTCACCTGAGCGCCTCTGGAATGTCGCCGAGGCTTGCCGCCGTGGATGGAGCGAAGACAGGCTTCGGATTTGCACCGGCATCGATCCCTGGTTTTTGAGACGAATCGGCGGGCTTGTCGCAGCGGAAAAGGCTCTCTCGCAAGGTCGTCCGGAGGAGCCGGGACTGCTTGCTGCGGCCAAGAGGCTGGGTTTTTCCGACGCCCAGCTCGATCGGATCTGGGGCCTGGAAGATGGGACAATTCGCGACTCTCGGAGAAAGCACGGGCCCCGTCGGATCCGGAGACGAATCGATACCTGCGCGGGTGAGTTCGAGGCAAAGACCCCGTATCTCTACGGAGCTTTCGGAGAGATGGAGGAGATGCCCCCGACGCGGCGTCCCGTGCTGATTCTGGGAGGTGGTCCGGTCCGGATCGGCCAGGGGATCGAGTTTGATACCTGT
The DNA here is from genome assembly GCA_024763555.1 of Thermoanaerobaculales bacterium. Taxonomy (GTDB): domain Bacteria; phylum Acidobacteriota; class Thermoanaerobaculia; order Thermoanaerobaculales; family Sulfomarinibacteraceae; genus JANTFG01. The sequence goes on along the minus strand of JANTFG010000019.1, from coordinate 16,986 downwards.
TGCGTCGAGGCCGTGGCCGGTCTCCGGGCCGAAGGCTACGAGGCGGTGATGGTCAACTGCAACCCGGAAACGGTCTCGACGGACTATGACGCAGTTGATCGCCTGCATTTTGACCCGCTGTCCGTGGAGGATGTCCTGGAGATCTGTGAGGCGGAAAAGCCGGAGGGTGTCCTGGTCCAGTTTGGAGGACAGACGCCGCTGCGACTGGCGGCGAGTCTCAAGACTGCGGGTTTCACCCTGATGGGAACGCCGCCTGAGGCGATCGACCGGGCGGAGGACCGTGGCCGCTTTCAGGAACTCCTGGATTCCCTCGGGCTCCGCCAGCCTCCGGGCGCGATGGTGTCTTCGCCCGCTCAGGCCCTGGATGCGGCTGAAGAAATCGGATATCCCTTGCTCGTCAGGCCTTCCTATGTTCTCGGGGGGCGGGCGATGGAGGTGGTCTATGGCGACGATCAGCTCCTGGAATACCTTGGTCGAGCGGCGGCGGTCGACCCTGAGCGACCTGTCCTTCTGGACCATTTTTTGGAGCGGGCGATCGAGGTCGATGTGGATGCGGTCTGCGACGGCCGTCAGGTTGTGATCTGCGGCATCGTCGAGCATATCGAGGAGGCCGGTGTGCACTCGGGAGATTCCGGCGCCGTGACACCTCCCGTCAGCCTGCCCCTGGAACTCCAGGCTGAGCTTCGGCGGCAGGTCCGGCTGATGGCCCTGGCTCTCGGCGTGCGAGGCCTGGTTAATGTTCAGTTTGCCATCCGGGACTACGAGGTATCGGTCATTGAGGTCAACCCACGAGCTTCGCGGACGGTTCCCTTCCTCGCCCGGGCCACCGGCCGGCCCTGGGCCGAGATCGCCTCCCGGGTCAGCGTCGGGGCGAAGCTCGATGAGATCGGTGTCGTCGACGGTCGACCCTCTCAAATCGCCGTCAAGCTCCCGGTCTTCCCCTTCGAGCGTTTCCCGGGTGTGGACCCCCTGCTCGGACCGGAGATGCGCTCGACAGGAGAGGTAATGGGTCGGGGGAGGAGTTTCGGGGAGGCTTTCGCCCGGGCGGCCATTGCGGCGGGATGGAAGGTGCCGCTTTCCGGCCGTGTCCTGTTGTCGCTGGCGGATCGAGATAAGAACAGGCTTCCGGCCCTGGCCTCGCGCTTCGAGGAACTGGGCTTCGCGCTGGCTGCAACACGGGGAACGGCGGGGATCCTTCGGAAGAGAGGTTTTCCTGAGATTCTGGAGGTGGCCAAGCTGGGCGAGGCCGAAGTGGATATTCCCTCGCTTCTGCTTTCCGGTGCGATCGACCTTGTCGTCAATACGGCGGCCGGTCGGAGGGCTGCACGGGACTCGGGTTCGATTCGTCGCGCGGCGCTGGATGCGAGGGTCCTCTACATCACGACCATTCCCGGGGCGCACGCGGCTGCAGAAGGTATCGCAACTCTCAGTCGCGGGCCACTCGGCCTGTCAGCCCTCCAGGACGAATGATTCAGCGTCTCTCCTGGAATATCACCTCGCCCGGATTACCTTCAGGCGGAGGGCTCGAGTAGAGCGTTTCCAAAATACCGCTGCGATCGGTCGCCGCTGCATCCCGGCCTGCAGCGTTGCGCTAACTCGCCGATGGGCGCCGCATCGCCTACGTTAACGCGCCTTACAGGCCGGGCGCATCGACGACCTTTGTGCGACACGTTATCTCGGAAACGCTCTACTAATCTTCCACTTCCGCCGGATTCGGGATCGGAACCCGGCGAAGATCCCAGATGTTTTCCGCGTATTCTCGAATTGCCCGATCTGAGGAGAAATAGCCCATTCCGGCGATATTTCGGATGGCAGCGGATGCCCAGGCGTGCGGGTCCGCAAAGAGAGCGTCGACGCGCTGCTGGGCCTCGATATAGGATCGGAAGTCCGCCAGATGCATATAGTGATCACCATGTTCCATCAGTGAGGACCAGATGGGCCTCAGTTCCGCGGCATCCGAGCCGGCAAATTTTCCATCGGCCAGACTCTGGACGACCTGGGCCAGTTCGGGATCTTTGCGCAGGAGCTTCCAGGGCTGGGAACTGCCCATTGTCCTGGCCTCTTCGACCTCATCGGCATTCAGCCCGAAGATGAAGATATTGTCGCGGCAAACCGCGTCGGCAATCTCGATGTTGGCGCCGTCCAGAGTTCCGATGGTCAGCGCGCCGTTGAGCGCAAGTTTCATGTTTCCGGTGCCTGAGGCCTCCATTCCCGCGGTCGAGATCTGTTCGGAGAGATCCGCTCCCGGAATGATGGCCTCGGCCAGGGTTACGCGGTAGTCAGGTGGAAAGAGAACCTGAATGCGACCGCGAACATCCGGGTCTTGATTGACCACTTCAGCGACTCCGTGGATCAGTCGGATGATGCGTTTGGCCATGTCATAGGCTGGCGCTGCTTTGGCGCCGAAAATGAAGGTGCGCGGCAGCATCCGGATGTCGGGATTCTCCTTGATGCGCTGATACCGCCAGATGACGTGCATGATGTTGAGCAACTGCCGCTTGTACTCGTGGAGGCGTTTGATCTGGACGTCGAAGAGAGAATCCGGATCCGGCCTGATTCCGACCAGCTTCTCCAGGCGCTCGCTGAGTTCGACTTTATTTTCCCTCTTGATTTCCAGGAAAGCCTCCTGGAAGTCCGGATCTTCCGCCAGGGGCTCCAGCTCCAGCAGTCGATCGAGCTCGGATTCCCAGCCCTTTCCGATTCTACGGGTGATGGCCTTGGCAAGGCGGGGATTGGCGACGAGAAGCCAGCGTCTGGGCGTGATTCCGTTGGTGATCGGCAGGAATCGTTCGGGCCAGGTCTCGGCGAAGTCCGGAACGACCCGGGTCTTGAGAAGTTCGGTGTGCAGTTTTGCGACCCCGTTGATTTTGTGTGAACCGACGATGGCCAGGTGGGCCATGCGGAAGCTCTTGTTGGAACCTTCCTGGACGATCGAGAGCCGGTGCAGTTTCCCCGGGTCACCAGGATAGCGTTCCTTCATCGACTCCAGGAATCGGCGGTTGATCTCATAGATGATCTGGACGTGCCTGGGAATGATGCTCTCCATCAACTGGATGGGCCAGGTCTCCAGGGCCTCCGGCAGGAGGGTGTGGTTGGTGTAGGAGCAAACGGCCCGGGTGATATTCCAGGCGGCCGTCCATCGCACGCCCGCCTCGTCGACCAGATAACGCATGATCTCTGCGATCGTCAGGGCGGGGTGGGTATCGTTGAGCTGGAAGGCGATCTTATCCGGGAGCGCTTCCCAGTCGTCTCCGTGGCGCCGGCGGAATCGGTTGAAGGCGTCCTGGACGGAGCAGGAGACCAGGAAATATTCCTGGAACAGGCGGAGGCGACGTCCGGCCTGGGTATAGTCCGCCGGATAGAGCACCTTGGTCACGGCCTCATCATGTTCTCTTCCCTCGACGGCCTTCAGGTAATCACCCTGGGAGAAAATGTGAAAATCGAATTCGCGGGAGGCCTGGGCGGACCAGAGCCTCAGGACGGAGACCGTCAGCGTATTGTATCCGGCAATGAGGATGTCCTGCGGCACGCCTCGGATGATGCGCCAGTCGACCCATGTCGGTTTGTGCTTGCCCCGTTCATTTGGCCGCCAGTCAACCCGACCTCCGACCTTGACGTCGAGCACGCGGTCATAGCGCGTCAACTCCCAGGGATAGCCCCCTTCCATCCACTGATCCGGGTATTCCACCTGCCATCCCTTCTCGAAACGCTGCCGGAACATTCCGTAGTCGTAGTGGAGTCCATAGCCGAAGGAGGGGTAGTCCTGGGTTGCCAGAGAATCGAGAAAACAGGCCGCGAGGCGGCCGAGACCACCATTCCCAAGCCCGGGATCGACTTCCTCGTCGAGAATCTCTTCGAGGTCCTGCCCGATCTGGGCCATGGCCTCACGGGCAACGGAGAGGAGTCCCAGGGAGATGAGGTTATTCCGTAGCAGGCGTCCCAGGAGAAACTCCAGCGAGAGGTAGTGCACTGTCTTCGGATCTTCTTCGCGGTAGCGTGCCGAGGTCAGAACGGCCTGATCGACGAGTCGCTCACGGACCGTCAGTTTCAAAGCGGCGAGGTGATCCGCTGCCGTTGCCTGGTACATCTCGACGCCCCTGCCGTATCGCAGCCAGTGGCGGAATCGCTTGAGAAAAACCGAGGAATTCTGCTCCTCGATACTGGGATATTCGACCATCAGGAACTTACCTCCACATCAGCTCAATAGACTAACACAGCAAGGGGAAGAACTCCTGATCCGAGTCAAGGATGAGGTGTTTACGATGTGGGTGGCTTGGAGGTAAAGCGTTCCCGTGAGTACGGCCGCTTCACGGTCTGCCCGGGCGAGACGGGAGGCGTCGGGAAGCAGGCTTTCCTCCCTCTATTCGTCTTTCCCGGGTCTTCGGGTGATAGGATATCTTCATGAAGCGATCAGCCGGCATTCTCCTCCATCCGACTTCTCTTCCCGGTGGGGATCTTGGGTCCTCGGCCCGGAACTTTGTCCGCTGGGCGGCGGCGGCGGGTTTCTCCTGGTGGCAGGTGCTCCCGCTGGGTCCCCCCGGTCCCGGCCGTTCACCCTATTCGGCGCAGTCCAGCTTTGCCCTGTCACCCCGGCTGATTTCGCTCGAGGATCTCGCGGACGATGGGATGCTGGACCCGGATGTTCTCAGGGGAGCGGGGGGCGTTCTCGACAAAGGGAAGGAGGAGCTCCTGCGAGAGGCCTTTGCCCGCTTTCAGAGAAAAGCCGGGCCGGTGGAGTGGGGAAGACTGGAGGAGTTCCGGCGTCGTCACCTTTCCTGGATTGAGGGCTGGATCCTCTATGCTGCGCTGAAAGAGGAGCAGGGCGGAGCTTCCTGGCAAGACTGGCCCGAGGAACTTCGGCTGAGAGACCCGGCGGCGCTGGAGAAGGCGAGAGAGCGTTTGGCGCGGGAGCTTGAGTTTCAGCTCTTTTGCCAGGAGACAGCATTTCGCCAGTGGATGAGACTGAGGGAGGAGGCCTCTTCGGTGGGGCTGCACTTTTTTGGTGATCTCCCGATCTTCGTTGCGGGAGACTCGGCGGATGTGTGGGCGCATCCGGAGTTTTTTCGCCTCGACGAAGAAGGTCGTCCCCGTGTTGTGGCCGGAGTCCCTCCGGATTACTTCAGCCCGACCGGCCAGCTCTGGGGAAATCCCCTCTATGACTGGGAGCGCCTGGCCGAAGACGGTTTCAGGTGGTGGATCGATCGCCTCAAACACAGTCTGGAATTGACGCCCCTGTTGAGGATCGATCATTTCAGAGGTTTCGCGGCCTGCTGGGAAATTCCGGCGGATGCCGAAACGGCGGAACAGGGGAGCTGGACGCCCGGGTCGGGTCGGGCGCTTTTTGACGCTTTCCGGGCGGCTGCTGAGCTCTCCGACGGAGAGGAACTTCCTTTCGTCGCGGAGGATCTCGGCATCATCACGGAGGATGTGGTCCGTCTGCGGGACGAGCTGGGGCTTCCCGGAATGGCCATTCTCCAGTTCGGCTTCTCGACCAACCCGCGCTCGAGCTTCATTCCCTATTCCCATCGGCAGCGCCAGGTCGTCTACACGGGAACCCACGATAACAACACGGTTTGTGGCTGGTTTGAAGAGGAGACGGACGAAGATCAGAGACGTCTCTTCCTGGACTACGGCGCATGCGAAGAGAAGGCGCCACATTGGTGCATGATCCGGATGGCCCTGGCCTCGGTCGCCGAACTGGCCGTCGTCCCGGTACAGGATTTCCTCGGTCTGGGATTCGAGTCGCGTATGAATATTCCCGGACAGGCCGAGGGAAACTGGGAATTCAGACTGAAAGAGCACATGCTGAGCCTTGAGCTGGCCCACAAGATTCGGAATCTCATCGAGGTCTTTGGAAGAGTGTGAGCCGAGGAAGGGCTTTCTTTCCCTTCGATTTCGGGCCTGTCGGCACAGATCCTACAGTCAGGTCTGCAAAAAACTCGAGAGGAGGGTCGATTCTCTGGTTGCCGTTCCGGGTTATGATGGGTCCATGAAGAGGCTTGGCGTGCTGCTGTTTCTGTTGCTTTCCCTGGCCTGTGGCGGGGTTCAGCCGACACCCGGGGTTGTCGAGCGAAGCCCGGGGCGGAAGCTCGCGCTCTGGGTTAGGTCGGATTTTAGTCGGGACGATGCCCAACGACTGAAGAATGTGGGCTTCGATGAATTTGTGGTGTATCGGGGCGTCATCGATCTCAGTGCAGGGGCGCCGGTCCTCAGGCTCGTCGCCGGACCGGAGCTTGGCCCCGGCTTCATCCAGACACCGGTACTGGGACTGAAGACTGGTGGACTTGGTCTGAATGCGAACAATGCCGAAGTATTGTGGAGCGCGCTGAAAGGGGCACTGGGTTCGACATCGAGGGGGATGATTCTTGATATTCGGGAGATCCCGGAAGGCATCGGGGAATTCATCGCCGATCTGCAGAGGGTATCCGGTGTTCCGGTCATTCCACTCCTCGGTTCGGAGCAGCTCTCCGACCTCAAAGTTCGTGGACTTGTGATCCAGGCTGGGGAATGCATCATTCCACTTTACGGTGTTTCCGGCCCCGGTTTCAGAATTCCCTCTTCCCGGAATAACCTGGGCCTCCGGAAGACTCTTGAGCCTCTGAAGGAAACAGGCGTCAGGGTTCGGGTCGGGATCGGAATGGAACCTCTGTTCAAACCCGAACTCAAGTCCTGGGGCGGGGACCTGGATCTTCTTCTGGGCCCCCTGGCTGAGCCGGTCGTTGCGAAGCAATTGGATCGGGCATTCGTGTTCCGGAAAGACTGTAGCTGGGGCGGTCGAAACTGGGTCCGCGGGGATCGGCTTGAAGCCAGCTGGATGGATGCATCTCGTCTTGCTGCAGCCTTCCGGGAGAGTGATCGGCTCATTTTGCCGGAGCTCAGTGGATGGGACCTTTTCGGTGCGCCTCCCCAGGGAAAGATCGTGGGTCTCGACAGGGAAGGCCTGCTGGCCTTCATGGTGGGACGGGGCCCGGCGCCGGAGATTCTGATCTTGCACGAGAAGAGGGGGAGATCCCACAGGATTCGAGTTGTCAATCGCAGCCCCTTTGCGTCAGCACTCTCGAAGCAGGGGCAGTGGCTCGAAGTCTCGATTCCTGCCGGGAGCCTGGTCGTTCGAGGTGGGGGTAGCTTCGATGGTGTTGTTCTTGGAAGCCTTCGCTCGGGTCGCTGGACGCCCGGGATGTCCGACAGGGTGGACGCCGTTCGTTTCTACGAAGACTACATCGGGCCCGGGGAGGAGATCGAAACCGGGGCCATAACTCTTCCCTCCAGCCGCACCGGGCTTAATGCCACCTTGAGAATCCTTCTCTCAGATGGACGAGAGATCCGTCGCCAGGCATCCTGGTGAGTGAAGAGAAAGCCCGGGAAATTTGAGAAACGGGATGTGGAATCTTACAGAGGTATTGAGAAGGATAACTATATTCTGCCTTCCGGGAACGGTAATTCTGCTGGGCGCCTGCTCTTCGGCATCGATTTCGAGTTCCCAGGGAAGGGAGATGAGCCGCACTGAGCAAGCTCATGTATCGTCCCTGGACGCGAGCTGCCGACTCGGGCCGGTCGGCGGTGATACACGGGGGGTTGCCACAGGGCCCCGATCCCTGCTCCTGATCGGAGAGGGGATCGGGCTGATTCGCTCCGAGGATGGTATTCATTTTGACAAGATCGAAATGAGGGAAGCTGTCCACTGGCCTTCAATCAGCTTCGGCAGGGGTCGGGCCGTGATTTCCTGGATCAGGCTGGGGGAAGGAGACTCCACCGCGGTCGTCGCGAAAGTGGGTCGGAAAGTACATCCTGCGGTGGCGGTTTTTTCCTCCGGGCAGCATCTCATCGACACGGAGATTCTCATACGTGCAACGGGAGAGATTTTGCTCATGGTCTCGGAAGTCGAAGGGCCTCCGAACCGGAATCGGGCGAGCTACCGACTCCACTGTTTCGCGTCGGAAGATGGAGGAAGGAACTGGGAGGAACGTGCGAGGGCCGTTTCCGGACCCTGGGGCATCAATATCGAGGATCCCCGGCTCATCGAATTGGATTCCGGGCGGATTCTCCTGGCCTATGAGTGGGAGATGGAGGAGGGTGGCGCCTCCCGGATCCTGATTCAGCACTCGGATGATGGGGGGTGGAGCTGGTCGGCTCCTGAAGTGTTGCTGGATGGGAAGGAGGCGGATCGAGAACCCGGCGGTTTCACGAGGCGGAAAACTCTCCTCTATTTCGTTGCCTCGACCGACAAGGGGAACCACCGCTCCTATGCCGGCGCCCGACTGGTGATCTTGAGCTCGTCGGACGGAGGGCAAAGCTGGAGCCGACCTTTGAGGCCGATTGGAGAGGTGGATCAGCTCACGATGGGCGCCATCTCTCTGGAGGATCGGATTCTCCTGCCCAGTTTGAGGTTCTACACCAGCCGGCGCCCAATACTCTACCTCTATGCAATTGATCCTCTTGGGCTCTGGCGCCTTCCCTGCGGGCCAGGATTGCGATACGAGAGTCGCTAAGGCTTTGGGCTCGCGCCAAAATAACTTCGGGTTTTCGCATCCAAGCTACACTGCATCTTCGACTTTTCCTCAATCGCGAAATACTCAATGTAGGGACGGCTACTCCTTGGATTTCTCTCAATCGGAAAAGTCAAATCTACAGCACATCCGGGCGCGCAAATGCGGAAGTTATTTTTGCGTGAGCCCTCAAGCTACAGAATCGAGATCTGTGAGCCGGAGACCGGCCTGCTATTTCGAGATTGTTCGGCTCTCCCGGGCTCTTTTTCCCGATTCAAGCTGCGGATAGAGGAGGAGGCGATCGTGAATCAGAAGTACCAGGTCCTCGCGACCGTCTCCGGTGAAGTCGGCAATCAGGCCATCACGGGGTTCCCAGCCCCCTCCCTGCTGACCCTTGTAGTGGGGGTCCGACTCGAAGAGAGGGAAATGGAGCACGCTCTCCCACCTCCCGCCTCCTGCCTTGAGGATCTCGAGGATGTGGGTGTCCTGGGCGTCAATCGCGATAATCTCAGCCCTTCCGTCATCGTCAAGGTCCCCGGTGATCAGCATATCAAGACCTTCTTCGAGGGGGTCGGGTTCGAAAACCGGGTCTGTCGTCATCTCCCATCTCAAACCCGAGCTTCCGAGCATGACCATCCGATCCTTGCCGAAGAGAAGGAGATCCTCGCCCTTCCCGAACTTTCCCTCGATGACCTGAGCACGCTGAAACTTGAGTGGAATGCCTTCGAGATGATCCAGGGGTCTGTAGACGCCTTTCCTTCCCTGGTGCATACGATCGACTCTCTCGCCTCCATCACTTATCCAGGCGAGATCGCGTTCGGAATGTGAATCCCAGTTCCAGCACAGGGCCGCGTCGGGTTTTTTGCCGGAAGATGGGGCGTTGATCTGATCGACAACCTCGATCATGCCTTCGGAATTCAGGCGGATCGCGCGTACAAAAGTCCGTGATGCGACGAGCATTTCCTTCTTCCGGTCTCGGTCGATATCACAGAGGGAAAGTGCGGCGGGCTTCAGGTCATCGAGGAGACTCTTCTGGAAACCCGTTTGACGGCCGGCCTCCTCGAATCCGGCCTCACCTCGGTTGAGTATGATTCGCGCCGGCTTATGGGCGAGCATGACCAGGATGTCCGAGCGGCCGTCCTGATCCGCGTCCACGATTTCAAGGCCACGGGGCGGCGTATGGAGCTTCTCAAGAGAGATCTTCTCCGAAGTCCACTGCGTCTGTTCTTTTCTCAGGACCAGGACACTCCATTTCGCGGACTCCTCAATCGCCGTGAGGATCTCCGGGCTGCCGTCGGAGTCGAGGTCCCCGACCGCGAGCAGCATTGGTTTTGCGTCCCCCACCGGAAGAGGAGTCGGATAGAGGAGACGCCCGCCGGTGTCAATCCGGGTCCATGCGAGAGCCTTCTCACTCGGGCTGACCATGATCAGTTCATCCCTTCCGTCACCATCAAGATCCGAGGCTCGCATACCCCGTATGTCTGAGAGTGCCGGGTAGTCGGGGGTGCGGATCAAGCGTCCTTCTTCGTCCTGGAGCAGAAGGGCGATCGATGCTGAGCCCGAAACCGCGAGATCAGTCCGGGAATCACCGTTGAAATCCCCGGTCGTTTCGAGAGACTTGCCGGAGTCTCCGCTCTGCCTGGTCGCGATGATTCGGGGCTGAATATTCCCGAAGTGTAGTTTCTTCCCTGTGGTTCGGGAGAGTGACAGGACTTCGACGGCCCCGGTCGTGTTGGCGATCCCCGCCATCAAGGTCTTGTCGAGCGGCTGGATCACGCCCCGCCGCGATGGGAGCGCCAGGGCATATTCGGCGCCGAAATCTCCTCCGCCGTTTCCTGGAATCAGGCGGAGACTCTGCTCGGATTTGTCGAGTTGGTATATCAGGTCCGGGATGCCGTCTCGATCGGCATCGAGGATCCGGAGTCCGTAGCGGTCTCCCTCTCCGAGAGGAATGGTGGTGTGTTCATCGATTGCGCCCTCTCCAGTCTGGAGAAAGACCTTCAAAGAGCCCTTTGTCAGGACCACGATGTCATCCCGTCCATCTCCATCAAGATCGCCGACCTCGAGGGTGCCGACCCAGGTTGAGGGAGCATCGAGTTCCCAGCTGCGGCTTCGATTGAAATTGGCCTTCCGGTCCTGGTATCGGATCACCAGACCGTCCGGGCGGGCGGTGTAGGCCAGGTCGGGCAGGCCGTTGCCGTCGAAGTCGCCGATGCCGATGTCGAAGGCCCGAAGCCCGATGGGAATGCTCTCCAGGCGAAAGGGAGCGTCATCGAGAATAGGTTGCCACCCTTTGGGAGTGAGCTTGGGCTCTCTCCGGTCCTGCGGCTCCGCTTGCCCCTGGTACAGGACATCGATCCAGAGTCGATCGTTATCGATCAGGATGAGATCGAGGCGACCGTCCCCGTTGAGATCTCCGGGGCACAGGGCGCGGGAGTTCCAGGAGAGCTTCATGACCTCCGGTGGTCCCAATTCAACGGAGGCGGCCGGAATTCCCGGCAGGGCAAAGACAACAAGGAAGATGAGAACAGCGATCACGACGCATCATCCTCCGGAGACAGAACCCAGGTTGCAAACATGATACCCGAGGAGTTTCTGTTCATAATGGTGACCGCCGGTCCCAGGTATTTTGAAAAGACATCGGGGGATGGGAGGGCCTCCGGATCGACCATGAGATCCTTGCCTCCGGAAGCGATGCTCATGCCGCTAACCAGGCCCTTGAGGAAGGCCGCCATCCATTGATCACTTGACTGGAAACCGAAAGAGGCGGTACGAGAGGGCGCGGAAGCGAGGGCCTTTCGGACCTCCGGACGACTCCAGATTCCTTCCTCCGTCGGTCGACTTTGAGCGATCAAGGTTTCCTCCAGGGCGTGATGCCCGCCCGTCGCCAGATAGAAGTGGTGGTCATCGAGGGCATAGGAGACTTCAAAGGGCCCGGAATTCCTGAGAGACCAGATCTTTCCATCGAGAAACTCCCTGCTTTCAAAAAGTTCACCACCATCCGCCGCAGCCTTATTGGTGCTCTCGATCAGAGCCTGAAGCGATTGGCGGTCTGAAATCTCGAAGACGACGACCTGATCCATGACGCTTGGGCCTGGTGGGGCATCCGCGTCCTCCGATGCTTCCTCGGTGCTTCCGTCTTCTTCGGGAAGGTACTGTACGACCAGGGTCTCCGGTCCGAGATTCTCGAGCAGAGCTCCCTGAAGATCGAGGTGAATGCCCTTGGCTTCCTCCCAGCCTTTGAACCGGCCCTGCGCCATTGCGAGAAACATGGGGTTCAGGGTGTTCGCGATTTCCTTCAGGCTCTGCCAGGATTCTTTGAAATCAAAATGAAAAACGCCGAAACCGAGGGCGTCTTCCGGAATGCCCGGGGTCTCACTGAGTTCATGTTCTTTCAGGGCAAAGAGTTTGAATATTCCCTTCAGCGCGTCCACTCCGACGCCGACCTGAACACCGATTTTTCCTTTCTCGAGTTTTCCGGAAATTACAGCACCCTGTATTTCATTGATGCCGAAGGCGTTGAGAAAGTCCCCCCCCGTCAGTCCGGAGGCATTCTGTTTTCCCAGACCCTCGTTGAATGAAGATTCGATCAGGGGCAGAAAAGGTGGGATCGCGACGTAGAAATAGGCATCATCATCAAGCTGCTTCCTGAGAAATCCGAGGTCGGGAGAGTCAATGAGGGCTTCGCCCCGGGAAGAGTCAAGAACCTGGTCGATCGTGGTTTCCACCAGGTTGACTCCACCTGAAAGGACGAGTACGTCGCCGACGAAGGCCCAGGCAAAATCCCCCTCACTCTCCGTGTCTTCCTCAGCGCCGTCATTCTCCGCCTTCTCTTCCTCAGAGGGGACCTTCTTTTCGATCGAGATCATGACGTCCCTGTACTCGCGGTCGACTCGGATCGTTGAGGAATCGGCACTCCTTTTTTCCAGATCCTTTTCATCGAGACGCGTGATCAGAGCTTGGAGTTCCCCGGCCTTGTCCCCGGCACCCGCCAGCAGCACCATGGAGCCGGCGTCGAAATCTCCCTCCTGATCCGATTCCAGGGTCTGGATGAAGTCCGGAGTCAGATAGAAGGCGATACCTCCCGGGAAGAAATCCAGAAACTCATCGAATTCGTAGCCTGTTTCCTCTTCGAATTTCTCTTTCCATTCGGATTCTTCGATCTTCCGGATGAGGGGAGCGAGGAATGCCTGAATTGCCGGATCCTCATAGAGACCGTAGACCGGACTGTCTTCAATGTCTCTCCGGAAGGAGGCGATGTCATGGACGGCGCCGGCAAAGACGCTGTCGGCTGGGATCAGGCGATCGACCTGCTCCGCTGAGGTGATCGGCGACCAAAAAGCGCAGAGAATAAGAAGGAGTGCACAGCAATTTTTCATCGGTAGTCCTCCATGGACAGGGCTGGATTTCTGGTCCGGCCCGGTACTGGAAATTTTCTCCCGGCGATCAATGATTCTTCCCCGAAGCTTCGGAGACGCTGCCTGGAGGGTCCATGTAGCGGAAACCGGAATTCGGATTCCGGGGATCGAAGAGGAAGGCCGAGCGTTTGTTGATGAAACGCCGGAGGGTTTCGACGGGAATGGCAAAGCTCAGGCCCTCCAGGCCGATCCCGGCCAGTTTGAGATCGTTGACTCCGACAACCTCGCCCCGGAGGTTAAAGAGGGGGCCTCCGCTGTTTCCCGGATTGATGGCGGCGGTTGTCTGGACATAGAGGGCGCCTGACAGGACACGGTCCTTCTGGCTGACGATTCCCCTGGCGACGGAGCGATCCATCCCCAGAGGTGAACCGATGGCAAAAACTGTTTCTCCCTGCTGCAGCTTTCCGGGTTCCGCCAGAGGAACGACCGGAAAAGTCGTTTCTCCGGCATCCTCGATCTTCAGAAGGGCAAGATCCCATTTCGCTTGAGTTGCCACGATGCGGACCTTGGGATAGACCACCTGCTCAAGCTCGTGTTCGGTCTGGCGGAACACGGTGACCGTAATGCGGTTTTCTCCGCTGATCACGTGCTGGTTCGTGATGAGGTAGCCGTCGGGATGAATGAGAAATCCGGAGCCCAGGCCGACCGGCGTTCGGACCTGTACCACGGCCTCTCCCACTTTCCCGATGATTACCTCGACACTGAGGAGAGGCTGCCCTTCCCTCGTACGGAAAAGACTGTCGCCGACGCCTTCGACCGAGGCCGGACCTTCATTCCGGCCGATTTTTACGATCTGATCCCGGGGAATATCGAGAATCTGAAAGCCGAGATCAACGACGACCGATCCGCTTCTTTCGACTAGAAGCGGAGCATGGATCACGGCGCCACCCACCAGTTCAATATTCTCGGCGCTCCCTGAGGTCGTGATGAGCGCTGACAATCCGAGAATCACGAGTATTTGAATTCTTCGTATCATGTTCATTCAGTCTCCGGAGGGGCCCTCCTGCTCCACGTCTCTCTCTGTACCTCACTTTAGCGCGGCGGGAGACCTGTGTCGAGTGGAGATACGATGAGAGATGGGAGTGCCGACATCAGACGTGGGCCGAGGGTCGATATGAGGGTATGTTGGGGGCCTCTCCTCTTGAGTTTTGCCAGAAGGATTTTCAGCCCTGCAAAGAACATTTTTGTCCCAGGCGCGTAATACTCCAGAGAAGGGGAGGGCTGATGGAGATGAGTCGAAATGCGTCTTCAGGGGATCGTCGGATCGTGATCGAAGGCGTCGGGCATCAGTATCGCCGAGGCGCTCGGGCCTTAGATGGAATCGATCTGAAGATCGAGGGCGGGCTCTTCGGTCTGCTGGGTCCCAACGGTGCCGGCAAGAGTACCCTGATGAAGATCCTCTGTACCCTCCTGGTTCCCTCCGAGGGGAAGGCTTCGGTCGGGGGATTCGACGTCGTCCGTCAGCGCGGGGAGGTCCGGAAGCTCATCGGTTTCCTTCCCCAGGAGTTCAGCGCATGGCGGGTTCAGCGCGTTCACGAAGTTCTCGAGACCATGCTCTTGCTCTCGGATCATTGCGACAGGGCGGCACGCAGGGAGCGGGTGGACAAGGTGCTTGAAGCTGTTGGCCTTTCTGAGGTCGCGGATCGCAAAGTCAAGAAGCTCTCCGGGGGCATGCGGAGGCGCCTGGGAATTGCGCAGGCGCTGGTTCACGAGCCGCCCTTTCTGGTCGTCGATGAGCCGACGGTTGGTCTGGATCCCGAGGAACGTCTGCGTTTCCGGGGTCTGATGGCGGAGCTGGCGAAAGATCGAAGTATTATTCTCTCCACCCATATTGTCGGCGACCTTGGCTCGGGCTGTGAAGATCTGGCCCTGATCAACAGGGGGAAGCTGGTCTTCCGGGATTCGCCGCGAGAGCTGATCAAACGAGCCCGTGGAAGGGTGGTCGAGCTGGCCCTCAGTGGTGGTGATGAGAGCGTGGCGACGGATCGTCTTGAGATCGTGTCCCGGACGACGGAGGACGGCTGGGTGCGGATTCGCGGTGTTCTCATCGGTGACTCCACCCTTGACGGGGCGAAGGAGGTGGAGGAGCCAAACCTGGAAGAGGCCTACCTTGCCTTCATGCTGGAGGCGACCGGTGCCTCCCTCGATCAGTCCAGGGAGGTGTTCTGATGCGCGTCAATATTCTGTTGACGGTGATGGCTGCCGAGATGCGCCAGACCCGACGTCTCCTTCGTTACTGGATCTTCGCGTTTCTGGCGGTGATTGCCGGGCTTGGGATCTACCTCTACTACTGTGCCCTGCACGCCTTCTTTTCGTCATACTCGGCTACGGCGGCAAGCATCGGACCCCGCTATCTCATCTCGGCCATGGGCCTCTATTTTCTTCTTTTCTTCATGGTTGGGCTGGTGTTTCTGGGCTTTGATATCAGGGCCCGGGACACCCGAGAGGGAGTGGCGGATGTTCTCGATAGTCGTCCGCTTTCAAATGCCGAGTTGCTGACCGGGCGTTTCCTGGGGCAGTTGTTGATGGCCTGGATCCCTGCGGTGGTCATGGTTCTTCTCATGCAGGGACTCGGTCTCCTGCTACCGGCCATGGGAGCGCCGATTGGAGAAACCCTGGAGCCCTGGTCAGTGATCGCCTTTCTCTTTGCGATGTGCCTCCCGGCGCTGGCCTGGGCCCTGGCCGTTACCTATTTCGTGACGCTGCTGGTCCGCCACCGTCTGGCTGCGTCTCTTCTCAGCATCCTTCTCATCGGTGGCGGGATCTGGGCTTCCTTTCGTCTTCCGCCGGTTTCCTCGGTCTTTTTCGATGTGGCCGGGGCCTATGTCGTCACCTTTCCCTCGGATATCCTCCCGGGCATCGTCGATTTTGCGGGCTTTCTCCAGCGAATCGGCGTCCTTGTGCTGTCGCTGGCCTTCCTGTCGCTGGCCGTCCTCGTGCATCCGCGACTTGACAGTACGCGGAAGGCAAAGAAGATGCTCATTGCGAGTCTGTCCTTCCTTCTCGGTCTGGCGCTGCTCGGTGGAGCGGCTTCTCTTCGCTTCTCGAGGCTCGATCAACTGCATCGGTGGCGCTCAGCCCACGAAGCCCTCAGGGATGAGCCGAGGCCGGATCTGCTCCGGATCTCTGGGAAAATCAGCCTTGATCCGGGTCGGGAACTGCGGGAGGATCTGGATCTGCTTCTCAGCTCAAAGCAGGATATCGAGACCCTGATTTTCACCTTCAATCCCGGCCTGGAGATACGGGAGCTGTCCGCTGAGGGTCGAAAACTCGACTTCGAGCAGGCGGATGGTCTGCTGAAAATTCATGAAGGCCTCGATGCCGATCAGAGACTGCAGATTCACCTGAGGGCGGAAGGGCGGCCGGATACCAATTTCGGCTATCTTGATTCTTCGAGAACTCCTGAGGAACTTCCGGCCTATCAGGCGCAGCTCTACCTGCTTGGATTCCGTCGGGCACTCAACGATTCCCGATGTACGGCCCTGATGCCGGGAATTGCATGGCTGCCGATTTCGGGGGTGGATCTTCATCAGGGCGCGGCCTCGGAGGCGGGGCGGGATTTTTTCGAGATCGATCTCGAAGTGGATCTTCCGGAAGAATACCTCGTGTCCGGCCCGGGCTTTGTGGGTGAAGACGATCTGGGCGATGGCCGACGCCGTCGGCATTTTCAGCCGCCCTCGCCCCTGGACGGCGTCGCCCTCATCGCCTCGCGTTTCGTCAGGAAGGAACTGAAGATCGAGGGCGTTGATTTTGAGCTTCTTCTTCATCCCGGCCACGAGTCAAATTTGGAGGCCCTCGGAGAGGCCAGGGAGAATATAGAGCATCGAGTCGCCGAGCGGCTCCGGGAATTGCGTGAGGCCGGCCTGGACTATCCCTATTCCACGATGAGCCTGGTCGAGGTTCCCAATATTCTGAGAGGCTTCGGAGGCGGCTGGCGTCTGCCCTCGGTTCTGGATCCTCCGGGGATGATCCTCCTGCGGGAATTGGGTTTTCCGACGGCGCGTTTCGATGCTCCCTTCAGAAAAAGGGAGAAATTCAAAGATCTTGAGGGTGGAGTGGCAGCGGCCAAGACCCGGCGCCTC
>JANTFG010000018.1 GCA_024763555.1 Thermoanaerobaculales bacterium | reverse complement strand
TCCGGCGCCCTCATCCTCAGGACCTTCCGGCCCACCGGAGACTTCAAAGCAGCCGAAAATCGCGAACCATCACTCGTAGCAGTGGATCCGGGTCCGGCTGCCCGGGTTGACGAAAAAAGAAAGGGCCGGGATCAACCCGGCCCGAAAAATACTTAGAAACAGAACTCAGAAGGGGGGATAGAAGGTCTCCAGGATATCCTCCGTCGTCGGCTCTTGAGCGCCGGCGAGAGATTTCGCGCGGATCTCCTCCAGCTTGTCGAGAAGAGACGGCTGTTCGACGTCATAGAGCACACCCTGCGTGATCACCCCATCCTCTCGGGTATAGGCCATGGCAGCCGGCCTTGAAGTCGCATCATGATCCTCAGGCAGATTCTGGAGTTTCTCCTTCATCAGCTTGTACTGGTTGTCCCCACGGAAGGTCACGCATGGAGACATGACGTTCACAAAGGAGAAACCATGATGCTCAAGAGCGCGGACGATAATGGCGCTGAGCGTCTTCATATCGCCGGAGAAACCACGGGCGACAAAACTGGCACCGGTCGCAATCGCCAGTTCGCAGGGATCGAATGCCGGTTCAGGATTCCCGTAGAAGGAGGATTTCGTCTTATCTCCGGTCGGGGTCGTCGGCGCCGTCTGGCCCTTGGTCAAACCGTAGATCTCATTGTCCATCAGGATGTAGGTCACATCGAGATTCCGTCGGCAGGCGTGGATGAGGTGATTCCCACCGATCGCCAGACCGTCTCCGTCACCCCCGACGGCCACCACGGTCGTTTCGGGCCGAGCCGTCTTGATCCCCATCGCCAGGGTCAGGCCCCGACCATGAACCGAGTTAAAACCATAGGTGGCCACATAACCCGGCAGTCTGCTGGAGCAGCCGATTCCCGACATCACCACCGTATTCCAGGGCTCGATCTGCAGCTTGGCCAGGGCGCGGTACAGCGCGTTGAGAACTCCGAAATCGCCACAACCCGGACACCAGACCGGCTTCAGATCCGTCTTATAATCACCTACCTTGAGCGGAATTGCTTCGGCAGCGCTCATACCAACACCTCCCGGCGCAGGGCGCCCATCTCCATCACTTTTCCAATGCGCTCCTCGACCTCGGCGACGGTCAGATTCTTTCCGCCGGAACGCTTGAAGATAAAGGTGTTCTCGGGAAGATCGAGGAAAGTTTTCAGATATTTGTAGAACTGGGCGGAATAGCTCAGCTCGATGACGACGACGTCTTTCACCGTCTTGAGATACTCCTCGAATTCGTGCCGCGGGAAGGGATAGAGCACCTGGGGTACGAAGGCCGAAACCTTCTCCCCACGGGCATTCGCCCTGATCACGGCCTCCTTGACCGGGCCCTTGGCCGAACCCCAGCAGAGTACGCCGACATCCGCCTTCTCGGAGCCGTACTGACGGACGAAGCTGTAGCGCGACCGCACCTGACGGAGCTTCCGATAGCGCTTCTCGTTCATCTCCTCGTGGACGAGGAACATCGAGGTCGGCTTCCCGTCTTCGGTATGTTCCAGACCGTTGGTCTGGTACTCGCCGCCCTTGATTCCAGGCCAGGTCATCGGGGAAATTCCGCTTGGCGTGTTCTTATAGCGCAGGTATTCGCCCGAGGCCAGCTCCTCATCGGAGGGCCGATCACGGTCGACCACCTCGTGCTTGAGGGTCAACCGGGACAGGGTTTCGCGACGCTGAGCGATAAACTGATCGGAAAGAACGATCACCGGGAGCTGGCTTTCCTCGGCGATATTGAAGGCCGCCACCGTCGCGTGGAAGCAGTCTTCGACATCCGCCGGCGCCAGGACCACACGCGGAGCATCTCCGTGAGAACCCCAGAGGGCCTGCCAGAGGTCCGACTGCTCGGACTTGGTCGGCAAACCGGTCGAGGGGCCACCACGCTGAACATCGACGATGACAGCTGGAATCTCGGCCATCGAGGCCAGGCCCAGCATCTCCGTCATCAGCGCCAGCCCGGGACCGGAGGTCGCCGTCATGGACTTGACGCCCGCAAAGGAACCGCCGAGCACGGCGCCGATTGCGGCCAGCTCATCCTCCGTCTGCACCACCGTTCCACCAGTTTTCGGCATCCACTGGGAAAGAAAATGGAGAATCTCAGAAGACGGCGTGATGGGATAACCGGCGAAGAACTTACAGCCGGCATGCAGGGCGCCGACGGCCGAGGCCTCGTTGCCCGACATCAGCAGCCGAGGCTCACCGATTTCGTAGACCATCGCGAATTTCTCGACATCCGCCTTAATACCGGCAGCCCACTCGATCCCGGCCTCGAATCCCTTGAGATTGGCTTCGAGAACTTCCGCCTTTTTCTTCGAGAATTTATGGGTGATCGCCTTGCGGATATTATTCTGCGGCAGGCCGAAGGCTTCACTGAGGATCCCGAGCGTCACGATATTCTTCGCCAGCGTCGTCCCCGCGGCCTCTTTGGCCAACTCGATGAAGGGCACCGGGATCCACTTCGCATCCTCGCCGACCGAAACCCCGGTTTCTTCCCGGGGAGTTTCGTCCGAGGCCTCGTAGAGGATCACCGCATCATCGGCCGGCACCACCTCGCCACGGAAACGCGCGTAGTCCTGCCAGTTGAAAACAACCAGAACGTTGACGACGTCTCCCTGTGCGAAAATCGGCTCCGCACTGAGACGAACCGTGCAGGAACTCTCGCCGCCACGGATCTGGGGCCCGTAGGCCTCGACCTTCATGACGTCCAGACCATCCTTCGCACCGGCCTGCGCTATCATATCTCCCATGGTGATGACGCCATCGCCACCGGAACCAAACATTGCCATTACCAGATCGCCCGTGGGCATGTGGAAGTACCTCCTTTAACGAATCGGTTCTCTATCCCGGGGAAAAACCGGCGCCGACCCGCGGTTTGGGTGATTGTGAACCTCCGATGAAAGAAAGTCCATCTTTTCACTGATATTCATTATGAGACCGTGTCTTTATTTCGATTGAAAATCGGGTTGATATCCACTGGAATATCCCCGAGAGAATCAAGAATAGCCTGCATCTCAGGCCGGACCGTCCCGTATTTCCGGACGAGCTCCTCCGCCATCTCGTGGGAGCCCAGCGCCTGGGGCATCAGAAGTTCATGAGCCAGACCCCGGAAGGCCTCTCGAAAATTCTCAGCCACAGGTCGGAACTGGCCCTCAGGCGTAATTTCAAGAGCACCTGCCTCGAGCAGATAATTCGTCTGAATGACGACGCCAAGGCCATGGGCCTCGGAGGTCCCGAAGCGGGCCGTTCGGAAGAGACCCGCCGTATAGGTCCAGGGAAGCTTGTCGATGACGGACTGTGACACCAGGCCCTTGTCGGCCAGAGCGAAGAGATCATAGACACCGAGTGAGTCGGCCTTCGCCTCCTCGATCGCCGAATAGAGTTCCTTGAGTTCCAGGCGAACCTCGGTCGGTCGTCCATCAACAACGATGTGGCCCGGTCCAAGCCCGTGTGACATTTCGTGATGCAGGATGAAGAGATAATAGGGCTCGAATTCGAGTCGGGCCGCATCCTCCGGGGGCATCGCATGGGCTGCAATGGGCCTGAGGATGGCGTCGTACTTTGCATGCATCATGTTCTTCAGGAGGACCTTCTTCGACCCCTTGGCCTCGCGAACCCGCTCGTCGTTCGGAAGATTGAAGGCGAGGGTCTGAACACCGGAATGCGCCTCTCCGGCGTTGTAGACTTCATCGACGACCCGAATCGGCGATTCGCTGCCACGATCAAAATTCTTGTACTCGTCGGGGATCGGGAGATTGGCTTCCAGGAAGGGCAACTGAGATTTATAGATCTCCAGTGCCTTCGAATCCTCCGGATTGGCGACGCAGAGGAAGGCTTCAAAGGCGGCCTTATAGCCGAAGATGCCGTCTTCGTAGGTCTCATAAGGCCCGATCACGACCTCCAGTGGGGAGTCGAGATCCATCCAGTTCATATCCGACTGAAAATAGTCGTCGGTCTTAAAAGCCGTCGCCCGGGAGAGAAGGAAGTTCTTCAGGCTCCCGTTAGAGGTCGACTCCGCCGCCCTCCGGAGGGCCTCGGCAGCCCTGTCCAGCTGCTCAGCATAGGCCTCGTGATAGGGCACCGCCTTCAGACCCGAAGGAGTCCTGAGGATAATGCTCGTCAGGGAGGTGAATTCCTCTTTCTCGCCAGGGTGAGCCTGGATCCACGCGTTGAATTCCTCCCGGCTCATATCCTCGGGATAGAAACCACCGCCCTCAGGGTGGGGTATTGTCCCGACAAAGGGCTTCATATGATCCAGTCGATCCCAGGGACCGGCCATGATCCGGTAGTACTCGTTGACCGGGGTCCACTCCGGACCTGCCAAATCCTCGATTTTCCGGCGAAACTCGAGGTTCTTCCGCCAAACCTGGAGCGCGTAGATCTCGTCGATCTCGTCGGCGGCCTCGATCAGAGCATCGAGCGCCTTGCGGTCTCCGGCATCAAGTGTGCTGAGATCCACACCGAGCCGCATATCCACGAATTTCGCCCGTCTGGCCGCGATATCCGGCACAATTTCAGGCATCGCTTCATCCTTCCGGACGGCCTGCTGCTGAGCACAGCCCACCGAGAACACCAGGAACATCAGGCCGATCAGCGCACGTTTCATCATGGTCTCCTCCCCTGTCCAGGTACTTCTTCACTCAACATCCTGTTTGCCGAGAAGCAGATAAAAATCTCTCGGACCGTTTAACAGAGCATCGAGTCTGGTCTCCAGGCGGAGCAACTTCCCCTCCCCATCGCCCTCGCAGAAATGTTGCTCGGGCGGGAAAGGATGCCGCCTTCCTTCGTCAAGAATCTCCAGACCGCAGGACCTGGCATAGAGTTTGAGAGTCTCAAGGTGGAGGGGTCTGAGATGCGTCGGATCCAGCCAGAAGAGAGAGGCTCCAACCCGGAGATTCTCCGGGTCGGGACACTCGATCACGAGCCTCCCACCCGTTTTCAACACCCTTCGAGCCTCCTTCAGCAGGGCAATAATCTTCCCTTGCGGAAGATGTTCCAGGAGATGAAAGGCACTGACCGCACCGAAACTCAGGTCTTCTACTGATTCCAGTTCATCAAGAACATCACCTTCACGAACTACCAGGCCACGCCGGCGGGCCGAGACAACAAGCGCCGGATCGGATTCAATACCCTCGGCTCTGATTCCCCGCTCGCGCAGAAGCAGAAGCCACTCCCCTCGTCCGCAACCGAGATCCAGAACAGGCTCGCAGCCTTCCAGAAGATCGAGGTTGACATCCAGGCGGTGCGCAATTTCTTCCTCGCTGCCTCGAAAACTCTCCACAAGCTCTTTCTGTACCGCCTGCAGCGATGAACTGATTCCTCTCTCCTCCGGAGAATCTTCAGGCAGGGGCAGCGGCTCAGCGGCGAGCCTGCGCTCCAGCAGGGAGGACAACTCTTCCACTTCAAAATAGAGTCTCTCAAAGAGCGCTTCCCACCGGGCCTCAGCGGCGGGAAAAAGCCCATCTCTCAAACGCCCCAACTCCCCGCCCTGGCTTCCGAGATCAGTCTCGGCAGAGTCCAGACGAAGCTCAACCCGGGCCAGCCTCTCCGCCTGCAGCTCCTCCAGCAGAGACTGGAGCCGCCTGAGCGCCTCCTCAAGCTGGTCCAGACGCGGGCCCACACCCTTTTCCAGGACATCCAGACGGTGCTCGGTCGCAGCGATCGAATCCAGCCGGCGCTCAATGCGCCCGAGATGATCCTCGAGCGCATCCAGGCGTTTTTCGCTCCTGTCCAGCCTTTCCCCGAAGCCGGCCTCAAGCTCCTCGATCCGACGCAGGAGCCGCCAGGGCGCAAGGGCCGCCAGGGAAGTCAAGCCTCGAAACGAGATCTCGAAAGACCTCTTTTCCCCGGCAGGATCCGGCGTGTCCGCCGACATCGGCTTTAAGAAACCTCGACAGCCTCGGGCGCCGTCTCTTCGGCCTGTTCTTCAGCTTTGGCTTCAAGCTCTTCGGCCTCCGGTGCGGGCATTTCGCCGGGCCGGGTAACATGAATCGGAATCGTCACGGAGATCTCGTGATGAATCTGAGCCTTTGCCTCAAAGTTCCCCAGCTCCTTGATGACCCCGTCGAGGTGGATCCGCTTCCGTTCCAGCTCGAAGCCCTTTGAGGCCAGTTCCCGGGCGATGTCCGAAGCCGTCACCGAGCCGAAAAGAACGTTCTTTTCGCCGGCTCTACGCTCGAAATGCAGTTCCACGCCCTCGAGCTGGGCCCGGACGGCCTCCGCGGCTGCCCGCCGTTTGAGGTCCATCTCCTGCCAGTTGGCCTGCTCCTGAGCGAAGCGTTTCCGGTTGCCCGGGGTGTCGAGATAGGCAAGCCCTTTGGGAAGGAGATAATTCCTCGCATAACCCGGCTTGACATCGACCGTCAGCCCACGCTCACCAAGATGTTCCACGTAATCATTCAGAACCACTTTCATTCGAATCCTCCGTCATCTTCTTTCCGGGGTCTCAGCGAATGGAAGGCATCCACCATTCCGAGACCCGCCACCACAAGGGGCAGGGGCCCCTGGAGCGCCAGAATCGCCACTCCCCAGCGAAGAAACCATCCACGCCCGAACCATCGCGCAAGATGGGCTCGAATAATAGCCAAACCGTGGATGAAATACAATCCCAAAACCGTCAAAAGAAAATTCAGCGCATACCAGCGGCCGGCGCCGTGCAGAAACACCGTCCCGACACCAGCCACAGCAAAAAGCAGTGGTAGCCACTCTTCCGATCGATAATCCTCGAAATTTCCTACAGGCAGCGACAATCCCAAAAGCGGCAGTCTTGGACGAAGCCAGAAGAGAATACCCAGGAGGTAGAAGCCGAAAGCCGCCGGAAGAGCCCAGCTGACGGCCTGTTCTGCCCGATCAAGCATCAACTGGGCTTCCGCCCTCCCGAGCCCGAAGGAAGAATAGAGAGACTCCATCGCCGGGGAGCTTTCCTGCGCCCAATGCATCAGCCTTTCCTGAGGGGAAGCGGGTGCGCAGTAAACCCCCAGACCCAGGAGAACTAAGAACATCGTCCCGAGCATGGTCCAGGCCGCCCATCTCCCCTCTGAGGCCCGACTCTTCTTCCAGAGCGCCAGACTGATGACCGGGATCACCACGACAAAGAGATAGGCCAGAAAGAGACTGAAGGCCGGATCTCCTCCTCCCGACAACCACACACCAAAGAGCAGGATGAGCACCGGGAACCATACGAGGAATGAGTTTTTCCCCTCAGCTTCGTGACGGGCCACCGGAATGATCCCCAGGGGCGCCACAAAGAGCCCGAAGGGCCCGAAAAAAACGAGGCTCGAGACGAGAAAAAGAGAGAGCAACCCGGAGACGACGGGCCCAAGGATCGGAATCCTCGGGGGCATCGCCTCGATCAGCTTCTCTTCCTCTTCCGGTCTCATGCGCTTCATTCCCCGGCCCGCTCAGGCCTATCTGAAAATACGCGCCGAGTCTCCCCGGCGCGTCACCTTATTGTCCCAAAACGCCTTGAGCTTAGCGGCCCTCGTAGGGCAGCAGGGCCATATGGCGGGCCCGCTTGATCGCGCGCGTCAGCTTGTGCTGAAAAATCGGGCGCGTTCCCGTCACGCGGCGAGGCAGGATTTTTCCGTTGGTCGGCGTGTACTCCCTGAGAAGATCCACATCCTTGTAGTCGATATAGTTGATCTTTTCCACCGTAAAACGGCAGACTCTCACGCGACGGCGAAAACGCTTCTTTCCCTGGCGCATCCTGGCCTCCTCAGCTCTCTTCGCTCTCGGCAGCCGCAGCAGCGGCCGCCTCGGCCTTTGCCGCCTTCCTGGCGGTCCGGGCAGCGATCTTGGCATCCATTTTCCGTTTCCGACGCAGCTCGCGATCCAGATTAAGAATCAGGGAGCGCATGATCGCGTCGTTGGTCCGAAGCTCGAAGTTGAGGTCCGTCATGATGGTCCCCGGACTCTCAAACTTCCAGAAATGGTAGACACCGTAATTCTTCTTACGGATGGGGTAGGCCAGCTGGCGCCGGCCCCAGGTATCTCTGTCGACGACGGAACCCTCGGCATCCGTGATGATCTTCTCAAGACGGTCCAGGGCCTGGGTTTCGTCCTCGGGCGGGACTTCGGGATCGACAATGATCCCCAACTCGTACAAAGGCATGTTTTCCTCCTCGTGGCCTTCGGCCCCGGCATCCGGCCGGGGCAAGGAGCTTCAATCTCCCGGTCAAACCGGGGCACGCCATTCTAGAGTATTTTCCTCAGAAATCAAGACGCTTGCCCGGACCCCCCACTTTATGTATACTCTCCGACCCGCTGGCCGCGAACCGGCGGATCGATTTTCAGGAGGCAACAGGCCATGGACCTCATGCGTGAAGTGACACAGGAATATCTCAAGAGCGACATCCCGGAGTTTCGCTCCGGCGACACCGTCAAGGTGCATGTGCGCCTCAAAGAGGGTGAAAAAGAACGTATTCAGATCTTTGAAGGTCTGGTGATTGCCAGAAAACACGGCGGAATCTCAGAGACCTTTACGGTACGAAAGATGTCCTCCGGAATCGGCGTCGAGCGGGTATTTCCCCTTCACGCTCCTTCGGTCGCCAAGATCGAAGTCATCCGGCACGGCAGGGTCCGAAGAGCCAAGCTCTACTACCTCCGCGACCGCCGCGGCAAGGCTGCCCGGATCAAGGAACTCCGAAAGAACTGATTGTGACGGCGCTCCTCGGGAAACAGGATTCGAAACTCCTGAGGCCCGGCGCCGGTATTATCGGGATCGATGAAGTTGGACGAGGGGCCCTGGCGGGGCCCCTTGTTGTCGCGGGCATCCGTTGGCTCCGGATTCCTGAAAACCCCTGGATCCGCGATTCCAAGAAGCTCAGTCCCTTTCGTCGAGAGAAGCTCATCACCTGGATTCGTCAGCATTCAGACGAGATCCGAATCGTCGAGATCTGGCCGGAGATCATCGACCGCATGAATATCCTCGAGGCGACCAGGTTTGCAATGCGGCGCCTGGTTGACGGCATCCGAAGGCCCGGAGACGCCGTCGTCGTCGATGCCGTGGCACTCGGCTCCGGCTACGAGGATGTTCTCTCACCAATCAAGGCCGACGAAGACTTCTTCAGTGTGGCCGCAGCATCCATTGCCGCCAAAGTTCATCGTGACCGGATCATGATTCAGCTGAGCCGCGCTCACCCGATCTGGGGCTGGGAAAGAAACAAGGGGTACGGGACGGCGGAACACCGCGCGGCCCTCCAGAGAAGCGGACCCGGCCCTCTCCACAGAAAGAGCTTCAAGTTCTCCGCTGTGTTACCATGATGACGGCTTCAGTCCGCTGATGCTCATGGAGGCGTGTTTCATCAATGGCGATTAACCGGGACAAGATTCTCAAGAGTGCGGAGAAACTCGTCCAGAAGGGCAAGATCGAGCAGGCGATTCGCGAATACGAGAAGCTGCTCAAGCTCAACGCCAATGATGTCAACACGATCAACCGGGTCGGCGATCTCTATAATCGCATCGGCCAGATTGACAAGGCCGTCGAACTTTATGAACGAATTGCGGGAACATTTACAACGGATGGCTTTCTCAACAAGGCCATCGCGATGTACAAGAAGATCAATCGCCTGGCCCCGGACCGGGTCGATATTTTTAAGCGCCTGGCGGACCTCTACCTTCAGCAGGGACTGACCTTCGAAGCCAAGGCTCAGTATCAGACTCTGGCCGAATGGTACCTGAAGAACGACGATCTTGACGGTGGAATTGAAATCCATCGAAAACTCGTTGAGATCGATCCGGACAACCACATTGCCCAACTTCGCCTGGCCGACCTGCTCTTGCGAAAAGGCGAGGGTGCGGAAGGTGTCTCCGTCTACGACCGCCTTGGACGCATGCTCCTGGAGGCTGATAAGACGGAAGAGGCGGAAAGACTCTACCGACACGCCCTTGAGCAGCAGCCGCCTCAGGGCGAGTTTGTTGTCCCGATGTGTGAAGCCCTGATCGATGCCGGGAACATTGCCACGGCTCAGGAGTTTTATACGCTGGCCCAGAAGATTTCCCCGGACAGTGACCGACTCAAAGTCATCGGGCTTCGACTCTCCCTGTCCACCGGCGAAGGGGCGCGTGCCCTTGAAATGTCGAGACATCTGCTGGAGTCCCACAGCGGAGATTCGAAGATTGCCATCCTTGCAGGAAAGGCACTCATCGCAGGGGGTGAAGGTGCTGAGGGCCGGGATATTCTCCTGCCTGAGGCTCACAAGGCTCTCTCAAGAGGCGAGAAAGCGGAAGCGAGAGATATCTTCAGCAGCCTGATCAAGGTACTTCCTCAGGACCAGCAGGTGTTGGAATTGGGTCTGGAGACTCTCTCTCCCGAGCGTGACGGCGAGATTCTCTTCGCGGTCCGCGCCGCGCTGGCTGATCATCATTTCCGGGCGGGCCGTAGTGACCTGGCCCTGCGGCTCTACCAGGAACTGAACACTCAGGAACCGGACAACCAGCTGGTGATCCAAAGACTGGAAGCCCTGGGCTCCGGGCCCCTTTCACGGGAAAAACAGCCTCCAATTGCTGCGGCGGCTCCGGAAACAGGCCCCGAGCCGCCGGACGATCTTTCGGAGGAGATCGAGATTATCGACTTCGAATCCGACCCGGAAATCATCGAATTCGAACTCCCCGGAGAAGAAATCGAATTCCCTGATCTTGATTCGACGGACGCGGGCATCTCAGGACCAGGGGTAGAGGAAACAAATATCGAGGAAGCTCCGGCTTTCGATCCGGCCGAGCGGATTGCCGAAGCCTCCGTCTTTGCCAAATATGGGCTTTTCGACAAGGCCATCGATCACCTCAAGCAGGTGGTCGAAGCATATCCCGAAGAGCATAAGGCTCGGGAGAGACTTGTTCTCCTTGCCGTGGAAGCAGACCAGACCGAAACGGCTTTACACTACGCTGAGGATCTCAAGGCTTACTACCTCAACGAGCAGATGCACGAAGCCCTGGACGCCCTTTACCGGTCATTACCTGAACTCCGGCGAGAGGAGCAGCCCGCTGAGGCCGGGCCGCCCGTGAGCGCCGCGCCGCAGATCCAGGAAGACATGCCCGAGATCGAGTTTGTCGAAATTGAGGCGCCGGAGATCGAGGCGGTTTCGGCCGGTACAACGCCAAAGAGTGCAGCCTCCCGACCGGGCTTCGACGAGGTCCCGGAAGAGTTAGATGAGATCGAGCTGGAAGCAGTTGAAGCGGCAGAGATCGATATGGAGGCCCTCAGGCCCGACGAGGGTCTGGACTTCGAGGTCCTCGAAAGCTCCGACTTCGAGGGTTCACCGGAAAAAGAAGCTCTGCTTCACCACCCGGGGACAGTGGAGCATGTGTCCGATTCGGTAGAACTCGAGGGGACGCCCCCGGATCACCAGGCCGCTCAGACGATGAGTCCTCCCGTCGTTGAGCAGCCGCCGGCCATCGAAAAACCCGGGGCCGCCGAGTCCGCCGGACTGGATATTCTCGGCGAACTGGCCCAGCTTGAGCAATCCATCAAAGCTCCACTGCGGGACCTGGAGGCGAAGTCCCCTGCCCCGACCCCGGTCGAAACCGGGCTGGACGATTTCTTTCAGGATTCATCAGCGCCTTCGCAGACAACCGAAGTACCGATACCCCTTGAGCCGCCTCAACCACCCTCCTCAGTCGCGACTCAGTGGGATGGCCCGGCTCCGGCGCGGGAAGACCTCGATCAGCTTCAGTCCTTTCTGGAACAATCTCTCTACGAAGATGCCACCCGCATTCTCAGCCGCCTGGAACCCGAGTATCCTGATCATCCCGAACTCGTCGAAGCCAGACGCCTCCTGAAGTCCAGGGGCCTCCTGATTGAAGATCTCCACCAGGCGAGCGAGGCCGCAGAGGATCTCTTCGCCGATGAAGCCGAAGAGTACGTCGACCTGGCCGCTGAACTCGAGGAAGAAATGGCGGCGGAAGAAGCGCTCGTGAATGAAGCCGCGGGAAACCGGGACTCCGAGGCGGATCTCGAAGATGTCTTCCGGGAATTCCAGAAGGGCGTTGCAGAACAACTCTCCGAAGAAGACGCCGATACGCACTTCAATCTTGGGATTGCCTACAAGGAAATGGGACTTCTCCCGGAAGCGATCCGCGAGTTTCAGATTTCCTCCCGCTCTGAGGATTTCTTTGTCGAGGGTTGTTCCATGATCGGAATATGCTATTCGGAGCAGGGAATGTGGGAACAGGCCGCGAGCTGGTATTCCAAAGCCCTCACAGCCCCCGGACTCGCTCCCCAGTCCACACTGGGTCTCAAATATGATCTGGCACATGCTCTGGAGTCCGCTGGGGATGCGGGTGGCGCCGTTGAGGTCTTCCAGGAGATCCTTTCGATTGATCCCACTTTCCGCGATACGGGCGAGCGTGTAACCCTTCTGGCGGGCCAGGCCCAGGCAAACTAGGTCAAATTGGCACAGAATTTCTTTCTGTTCTGCCGGCCTCTCAGGGCTCATCCTGCCCGGAATTCCGCTCCGGGAGAGTTATTTTCGGCTGGAACGACCTCGAGATCCCGGTTTCGGCACGCTTCTTGCTGAAGGATGAGCCGTGCGTGACGATTCTTCCATTTTTCACTGGGCACTGCTGATCTCGCTGCTGCTCCATCTGCTCCTCCTCTTTCTGGTGGTACCCGGATTGAGTCGACTCTGGCGCCGTGTCTTTGCGGTTGCCCCCGTGCAGCAGGCCAGTGTTCAGAAGAACCCGCCCCTTGAATTCGAGTTTGTCGATCTGCCGGATGACCGGGATGAAAAACCCCGGGATCCTGAGGAGGCCAAGTTATCGGACAGGGACCGGCAGGCCCACGGAGGCAAGGGCGAGGCGGCATCAATACCATCATCGAGCGGAAATACTCCACAGCTCGTTCAGGCTGAAGGAAGCCGGCGCTTCGGGCGCGGGGCGCCCCCGAAGAATACCGGCCCACCGACACGCCCTGTTCCACCTGCGCAGGCCCGCAGACCCTCTCCCGAGAACCTGAAACCCCAGCCTCAGCCGGCCGAGGCCCAGAGGGAGGGTGCTGGTAAAAGGGAGCAAAAGCGGGAAAGTCCGAAACCGGCCCAGCCTCGGATCCAACTCCCGCCCACGGGAAGTTTTGTTCTTCCACCAGGCCTGGGAGGCATCCGGGAGAATCCGGAACGCCAGGGGGGAGTGGTCGACTCGGGCGGGCTGAGTTTTGATACCCAGTGGTATGACTGGGGCCCCTATGCCAAATTGATGCTGGCTAAAATTCGCCGGAACTGGCGCATTCCGGAGATCGCGCAGCTGGGTGTTGCCGGTCGCGTCCGAATCCGCTTCTTCATCGAGTCCGACGGCAGAGTGACAGGGCTCCAGATCACGGACGAGAGCGGCAAACCCCCAATGGATTTCGCCGCACGAGACGCCATCTCCGACTCGTCTCCTTTCAATCCCCTCCCGAAAGATCTGGCCGGTATTGAACGGGAGGGTGTCAGCATTACATTTTTCTATAATTCAAGTCCCCCGAAAAGATCCGAACACTGAGGTGGAGGAAACATGAATCATCTGATTGACGTTCTCAAATCCGGCGGCCCCGTCATGATCCCTCTGGGCCTGTTGTCTCTTGTGGCCCTCGCCTTGATCGTCGAGCGGCTCTGGTTTCTCAGGCCTTCCCTTTATATCAACCAGGACACACTCAGCACACTGACCGAGCTGCTGGCCGCCCAGCGCTTTGACAGGGCCCTCGAATTCTGTCGACACCGCAGTGATCCCTTCGCGGCTCTGGTTGCCACCCTGGTCGAAAACCGGAGTGCTCCCTATGACGAACTCAAACAGATCCTCGAGGATACGGCGCGACAGCGTCTCCGGAGCCTTCAGAGAGGGCTCTCGGCCCTGGGAACGATCGTCGGCGGCGCACCCCTGCTCGGCCTCCTGGGGACAGTGGTCGGGATGATCAAAATCTTCTCGGTCGTCGCCACGGCCGGCTCGCAGGTCACCGAATCCCTCTCCCTGGGAATTTCCGAAGCGCTGATTACGACGGCCACCGGTCTGATCATCGCCATCCCGACCCTCTTCACCCACTCTTTCCTGGAGGCTCGGGCGGAGAACATCATCGCCACAATGGAAGCCCGGCTGCTGGACCTTCTGCACCTCGTTCGGCGACCCTCGACCCATCCCGGCGAAGAGGAAGATGCGGCATGAAACTCCTTGCGAGGAAACATCGGAAGCCTGAAGTTCAGATGTCTCCGCTGATCGATGTCGTTTTCCTTCTTCTGATCTTCTATGCGGTGACCACCCAGTTCGTTTCGGATCAGCGCCTCAAGCTCAAGCTGCCAGAGGCCCGGACTGCCGAGGAGAGCGGAGCCGGGCGCGAGGAGAAGCCTCCGGTCGTCAAGGTCTCCCGCGAGGGAGAAATCTGGATCGACGATCAGATCGTGCCCGAGGCGGAACTGGAAGGCCGCATCAAGGAGCTTGTGAAGTCGCGGCCGGAACAGACTCTCATCCTGAAGGGCGACGAGGGCGCCGACTACGGGGTCGTCGTTCACGTCCTCGATCTCGCCCGTGGGGCGGGCGCCAAGTCCATTCAGATGTCCGCACAGAAACCCAAGAAGGGCGAGTAGTACTCCGCTCTCAAGGCTTGCGGAGACTGAAAAAACCATCTTCCCGAACGCGGCCGTCGAAAAGCTCCATCGGACAGGCCTCGAAGACGGGCCATTTTCTCCCGGGGCTTTCTTCCACCTGCGGTGAAGCCGCCAGGATCCGATCGATTTCAGCTTCCTGAAGGTCCTTCCCGCTGTCGGCGACGAGGATACGTCGCACACCCCTGGCCCCGGCTGTTTCCGCCAGCAACTGGGTTCCCTGTGAGTTGACGATCCGTTTTGACCCGACGGCATCGGCGCCGCAGAGAACGAGCATGGCGACCGATGCTCCATCGAAGGCCTCGAGCATTGCAGCATCCGGAAGGGAACGAAGATCAAGCCCAAGTCTTCTCAGTCTTTCGGCCTGCTCCTGCCCACGACCGGAAGGGCTGCCGTCGAGAACGAAAAGGCGCCCCGTCCAGCCTTCCTGCACGGCCCCGTTTACGGCGGCAAAGACCGCCGAAGATCTCGAAATCGTCACAAGGATCTCAGCTTCCAGCAGAACAGGCATGGCATTCCGACCCAGTAGAGTACCCAGCTGGAACAGGGTTTTCAGCCTTTGCTCCAGCGCGGCCTGCAGCTCTTGAGGCTGACGCGCACCCCCGATGAGAGCAGCCAGGCGGAGAAGGTTGGCCATACAGGGCTGCCCCTTTCTCAGTCGATCCGCCCCGGCTCTCAGAACTTCCATCCGGCCGCCTGAGGAGGACCATCCATCGACGAGTCTGAGCAGCAGATCCCGCTCGATCTCGGTGGCGCCGCGTTGTCGGTCATTGGCGGCCCGTTCAAAAAGCTCTACAATGCTCACAACGCCCATGGTACACCGAAATCCGGGGCGGGGAGGATCTATGAGCAAGGAAACGAAAAACCCGGCACAGCCGACACTGACGATCGATGCCGCAGTCTCCATGGGGCAGTATTCAAATTTTGTCAGCATCGCCCATAACTACAACGAGGTTCTCTTCGACTTTGGAAGGAGCCTGCCCGGGCGTACGGACATTCCCATCGTCTCCCGGCTGATCATGACGCCTTTTCACGCAAAGCAGCTCCTTCGCGCCCTCCAGCACAATATCGGTTTGTATGAGCAGAAATACGGACAGATTTCGACTCCTCCTGCGGATGCCGTGATCCCCGGGCCCTCGGGGACGAACTGATCTCTCCGTACAGCCGACAAGAGGTCGGAATGAGACCGGTCGGATATCATCCCGGTTTTTTGATCGCCGAGGCCCTTTCAAGTGCACGGCCGGAGACATTCTGAGACTCTCCCTCAGTTTTTCTGCTATACTGGATTCAGCTCTCAAACCGGAAAGGGTTGCGGTCGGACTTGTACCCCAGCCAGGGTCCCTGAATCACGCCCAGCCCGAGGAGGAAGAAGATGAAGTTCAGAATTCTGATCCTGGCGGTTGTCCTCATTGTCTCAGGGATACTCTCCGCACAGGGACAGCAGTGGGATCCCCGCTCGATGGGCGGAGTTCATCAATTCAGGCCGGGCGAGGGCCCCTATGCCGGTGAAACGGCGCCGCCGCCCGAGGCCCTGAAATCGAGTCTGGACGATGGCTCCGTCCAGCTCTGGCTGTTTTCCTACGACGGAATTCCCGGGCATCTGGATGAGGATCTCATCGACGAATCATCTGTTGTTCCCGTCTGTGAAGGTCAGTCCCTGGGAAACGGAGCAGCCGGAAGTGCCTACTTGTCGACCTACGGTATTCCCTACTCGAATCAATGGAATGCCTATTATGATTCGGAAACCTGTTCCACACGGTACGATGATATCGTTCGTTATACCTACACGCAGGTCCGGGTGGGTTCGGAAAAGGACCTGCTGATGTCCTTGAATTATGATGACGATATCAAGATCTGGTTCAACGGCGTCGAGATCTATCGGGGGGAGAACGGTGATTTCTATGGTGAAGCCGTGCAGCTGCCGGTACACCTTGTCAGGAAGTGGAATTCGATCCTCGTCAAGCAGCACTTCCCGGATCTCAGCGAGGATGCCGGCTATCACTATGCCGATTTGAAGTTCCTGGAGGTTGACGGCGTCACGCCCGCCATCCTGACCCAGATCCCCGACGGCTGGTGCAACAAAACCGAGAGTACGAACTGGATCTTCTTTCCCGGGGTTGCCGAGTTACCGGGCGCTCTGGGATCCCACTGGTCCAGCGATCTGCGCCTGACCAACAATCAGCCCTTCAAGACCCGGGTCACTATCGAGTATTTCAGAGAAGGCAACGCCCATCCCGCGAAAGGGGCGGAACCCGATGTAACGACGGATATCGTGCTGGCCGCCGGGGAGAGTCGTTTCTTCAGCCGTGTGCTCTCTTCCCTTTTCGGCCTCTCAAACCAGAAGGGAATGCTGGCCATCAGGGGATGGGACAGGGGTTATGCGATGAATGGCGGAGGCGTCGGCCTGAGAACCTATAATCGTTCAGGCTCGGGAAGTTTTGGGATGCAGATTCCCCCGATGAGTCGTTATTCAGGATCAAGTTATTTGAGCGGCACCTTCTACGGGCTGAAGAACGGCCCGGACTTCCGAAGCAATTTTGGCGGACTTCCACTGAACACCATGGACACCGGAATTGACCTGACGATCACTCTTTTTGATCCCGTCTCAGGCCGAACCGGCTCTGCTTCCTACCGCATCGAG
This sequence comes from Thermoanaerobaculales bacterium, assembly GCA_024763555.1. Taxonomy (GTDB): domain Bacteria; phylum Acidobacteriota; class Thermoanaerobaculia; order Thermoanaerobaculales; family Sulfomarinibacteraceae; genus JANTFG01. The sequence continues at coordinate 7,466 of JANTFG010000018.1, read as the reverse complement.
GGTGGTGTCTTCCAGATCAACAACATCTTCGCCGCCGTCGGAATGGCTGATGTCGTGACCGACCAGGCGATCGCGAAAGTCAGCGGAACGAATGACGACAGCGCTACCTACTGGAGCTACTACGCCTCGGTCAACGATAACACCACATCGGATCCAAGCTATGTCGAGAGATCGACGTATTACTATCCGGCATGGCCCTGAGTACAGTTTACTTTGACAGAACAAGCTCCGTAGGGAGTACAATTGAAATATGAACTACCCGGACACCGAGACGATCTCACGACTGGCCGAAGCGGCTTCCGAGGCACGGAGCAACGCCCACGCCCCCTATTCCAATTTTCAGGTCGGTGCGGCCCTGCTTGATTCCGAGGGGAAGATCTTTTCAGGCTGCAACGTCGAGAACGCCTCCTACGGACTCTCGATCTGTGCAGAACGTCATGCCATCGGCGCCGCCGTGGCCGCGGGAGTCGAGAAAATCGAAGCAATCCTCGTCCTCAGCGAGATGAGTCCGCCGGCCTCGCCCTGCGGCGCCTGTCGCCAGGTGATGGCCGAGTTCGGCGATTTTCCGGTCCTCCTCATCAATCCGGAGGGCGAGGAGATTCGCTCCTCAGTCGCCGAGCTGCTTCCCCTGGCCTTCACCTTCGACAGGGACTGAGAACACGGCTTTTCCTGAACAAGAAAACCGGGGCAGAAGCCCCGGTTTTATCAGCTCTTCCGGAGATCTTACTCTGCCGGAGTCTCCGCCTGCTCGCCACCCTCGGGGGCTTCTTCAGCGGCACCTTCGGTCGCCGCTTCAGCAGCGCCTTCGGTCGCCTCGGTTGCCTCTTCAGTCGCCTCAGCAGCCTCTTCAACGGCCTCGGGCGCCGCTTCAGCAGGCGCCGCCTGCTCCGCAGCGGCCGGTTCGGCGGCCGGAGCCTGTTCCGCCTTCTTGCAGGCCATCGTAAAACTCATCCCCAGAGCAATCACCGCGATCAGAACAAAATTGAGATACTTCATCATGATCTCCTCCTTTCAGGCAGACATTCTCTCCTGTTCCTCTCAAAAAGTCCAGGATTCATCTCAAAATCCTACGCTATGTATCCAAGGAGATATCTTTGTCCGGCTGCTGTCAAAGGCCTGAACATCCCTGAAGACCGATCTTCCGGAAGATCGACCCAGGCTTGATGAGACATTCCAAAGCCGGCATCGCTGCGTTAGAGTAGCCCAATGCAGGAGATCTACCTCGACTATAATGCCACGACCCCGATCGACCCCGAAGTCCTCGAAGCCATGCTCCCATTTTTTACTGCGGTTTTCGCCAATCCTTCGAGCCGCCGGCATCAACATGGAAGAGAGGCTTTCCAGGCTCTTGAAAGGGCTCGAAGAGAGATCGCGGAAAGGCTTCAAGCCCGTTCGGCGACCGAGATCATCTTCACTGCCGGCGCCACCGAAGCCAATAACTTTCTCATCAAGGGTCTGGCCCGAAAACTCGGGGATCGAGGACGCCACATCATCTCCCAGGCGACCGAGCACCCGGCGGTTCTTGCACCCTTGAAATCCCTCAGTCAGGACGGCTTCGAAGTGGAGCTTCTCGGCGTCGATCGGGATGGTCGTGTCGATCCTGATGAGCTGCGGCAGGCCCTGCGGCCGGACACGATCCTCGTTGCCGTCATGGCCGCCAATAACGAGACCGGAGTGCTCCAGCCGATCGGGGAGATCGCAGCACTGACAGGCGAGAAATCAATCCACTTCCACTGTGACGCCGCCCAGGCCGTCGGGAAGATTCCGGTCGACCTGCGCTCGCTGGGGGTGAATTCTCTGGCTCTCTCAGCTCATAAGTTTTACGGGCCGAAAGGGATGGGGGCACTCTACCTCCGAAGAGGTTCGACCGCACCACATCCGCTGCTTGAGGGGGGCGGCCAGGAGTACGGGCTGAGATCGGGAACATCCAATGTCGCCGGCGCCGTCGGCATGGCGCGGGCGATCAGGCTGGCCTCGGAGAAAGTGGAGGAGGAAGGGCTCCGCCTCACCGCTTTGCGGGACCACTTTGAGCAGAAGATCCTGGAGGAATGCCCACAGATCCGGATCAACGGGGCTGAAGCTCCGAGGCTTCCCAACACCTCGAGCCTCAGCGTCCCTGATGTCGACGGCCAGGCCCTGGTCGCTTCCATCAAGGGACTGGCCCTCAGCACCGGATCCGCATGTTCCTCGGCCGGCCGGGAAATCTCTCACGTGCTCCGCGCAATGGGAGTCTCTTCGGATCTGGCCTCCTCAACCCTCCGCATCAGTTTCGGGAAGAACTCCGACTCCGCTGATGCCCTGACGGCGGCGGACCGAATCTGCTCTGAGGTCAAACGCCTGAAGAGCAATCGGAGGAGAAGAAAGGGAGGGACCCGAGACCCGGAGGCTCCCGGGAGCGGTGGCTCGACAAACACTGTGGGGCTCAGAGGGGCGCCGGCCGCGATTGGGGCGCCGGATGCTCACTGATACCGCATCCGTCGAGACGAAGCATGTGGAACCGACCCCCAAGACCCAGCGCGACCGAGGCCGGCAGACACTCACCCAAGGCCCTTGTTGCCATCGCGGGCTCGTTATTCTCTTCGGAGAGATGCAGGGCGATGAGGGCGCGCAGGCGGGGTGAGAGGATGGACTGAAGGGCATCGACTGCCTGGTGATTGGCCAGATGCCCATGCCTGGAGGCAATCCGCTGTTTGAGATGCCATGGATAGGGGCCATGCCGAAGCATGTCCTGATCATGATTGGCCTCAAGGAGCATGAAGTCAAGATCTCGCATGCGTTCCCTGAGCAGCGAGGTGAAAATCCCGGTATCGGTACAGTAGCCGACGCGTGTCCGATCGTCTTCAAGGACGAAGGCGAGGGGCTCGGCGGCATCGTGGGAAGTCCCGACCGGGAGAATCTGAAACGCCCCGATCTCCATTGCCCTCCCCGACACGAGTTCTCCCCCACCCGGGCTGCGGACCTTCAACTGCTTCCAGGTTCCAGCCGAGGCCCACACCGGGATCTCATGGTGGCGACACAGAACATCCAGGCCGCGGATATGATCGCCGTGCTCATGGGTCAGGAGGATGGCATCGACAGACTCGAGAGAAAGACCGAAGGCCTCGAGACGCCATGAAATCTGGCGCCTGCTGATTCCGGCGTCAATCAAAATATTCGTCCCGTTGGAACGGATCAGGGTCGAGTTCCCGGAAGAGCCGGAGGCAAGAACGAATATCTCCATCAGCGGCGTCCCGTCGATCCGAAGCCGCCCTCGCCGCGATCCGAAACGCCAACTTCGGAAACTTCCCGGAAATCCGCCTGCAGGACCGGTGAAAGGATGAGCTGGGCGACACGTTCACCCCGCTCGACCTCCACCGGCTCGGAACCGAGATTGATCAGCAGAACCCTCAGCTCGCCCCTGTAATCCGAGTCGATGGTTCCCGGTGCATTGACGACGGTCAGCCCCTGCTTCCACGCCAGCCCCGAACGGGGCCGCACCTGGATTTCGAAGCCCGGAGGGATCTCCATGATCAAGCCGGTGGAAACCGCATGACGCTCCCCCGGCAGGATCATGCAGCTTTCAGCCGCCCGTACATCGGCGCCGGCGGCGCCCTGAGTCGCGTAAGCGGGAAGCTCGAGGCCCTCGGCATGTTTCATGCGACGGACCCGGACTTGGACAGGAGAATCGGACAGGCTCTTCATGCCCGAATCATACCGGTATTTTCCGGGCCTTTCACCTGAAATCAGAATCTGCACGGAGAGAAGTATTTCCGGCCCGCGGGCCGGGATATCATCCGCGATCCTCAGCCCACGGCTCCCCTGCCTCCCGATTCTCCCATACCGCATATCACTCGTCCGAAGCCTCGATCATAATCTCCGTCGGTTTCAACCATGAACCAGCCCTCCGCTTCATCAGGAAGGGTGATCGGAACAGGGCCTGACGAACGGAGTAAAAAAGCGGAAGATAGGGCCTCTCCGTCTTCAGGGTCGCCAGAACCGAGCGCAGATCCCTCAGGCGTTTCTCCTGGGAAACCTCGTGGGCCGCCGACTCGATCCAGCCATCAACCAGGGCGTCCGAGAATCCACTCCCATTGAGTTGTCCGAGCACCCCTCCGGGACGCCTGCTGTGAACCATCGTCTCGAGAAAATCCGAGGCATCACCAAGGTCGAAATTCCAACCGAAAATGAAGGCCTCGAGATTGCCCTGTCCAAGTTCCCTGTAAAAGACATCAAAAGGCCGGTCCTCCAGAACAACACGAAAGCCGAGCGCCTCCATTCTCCCTCGGATGTAATCAAGAATCGGTTTCGAGACCCCGGAATGGGATAGACGGAGCTCCGTCCCCTTCCGGACTCCTGCCTCCCCCATCAGTTTGATCGCCCGCTGGAGATCCGAATGGACTCCGGAATGGACCGGCGAGGCCCCGAAGACTTCCTCGGGGACAAGGGCCGGGGCAGCCTTCCCCGAACCCGGAGGCATCGATCTCCGCACCAGGTCCTCCCGATCGATCGAAAGATCGATGGCCAGGCGAACCCTCGAATCATCAAGAGGTGTTTTCTTCAGGTTCAGGCCCAATATCGTCGTCGCAGAGGCAGGATTGCGTACGGCCCTCCAGGTTCCTGGAAATTCTCCCAGGGGATGCCGCATCAGGAAATCAATCCCCGTTTTTCCTACGACATCGACCTTCCCCCCGCGAATCAACTCCCAGGTCCCCTCATCATCCTTTGAGAAGAGGATCACGATCTCGTCGAACTGCGAGGCCAGGCCCCGGTATTTTCGCCATCGACCAAGAAGGATCGTGCCCTCGGGATCCATGGAGACCCAACGAAAAGGCCCTGTGCCCACGGGCTTCTCCGGGTTGTAGTCCCGGGGCACGATCGCCACCATCGCCAACCTCGACGCCAGGAGAGGGAAGGGGCCGCGTGTGCTGATTTCAACCCAGCCATCTCCGGCGATCCTGACTCCCTCGATTCCCTCCAGGTAGTTGGACAGTCCCTTCGCGGAGGGACTTCTCGCCCTGTTCACCGAAAAAACCACATCTTCCGGCGTCAATTCTCGACCGGAATGAAAGAACACCTTCTTTCGGATCAAGAATCTCCACAAATCCGACCGGGGAGTCGTCCAGGTCTCGGCCAGGACCGGTTCTACCCTCGCCCCGGGGAGCACCCTGACGAGCCCCTCGAAGACCGCCGAGAGTACGGCCCCGGTGACACCGTCGTTCTGCGCATGGGGATCGATGCTGACGAGCCTGTGCTGATAGACCAGCCGGAGCCGGCGTTGCTGAACTTCGCTCGGCGGCTGTCGGCAGGCCCCAAAGCAGAGACCGACAATCAGAAGCGGAATGACCCATCTTTTCTTCATCTCCCCCACTCCTTTCACCGGGCAGCCCGGCCATGTCCCTCTCGTGGATCAAGGTCTTCCGCCAGGATGAGCGTGGCCGGCTTCGAAACGACAAATGCTCCGTCCTTCTCGATCTGGACCCACTTGACCCCGGCCTCTTTGATCGCATCAAGTTCCACGGAGTTCGGGATATGGCCGCAGATACCGAATCCCGAGGCCTCGAGCGGGACTCCCGGCGCCGAAAGAAGAAGGAGAAGGAGAAGAAAGTTCAGTCGCCGATGCACATCACAACTGTAGCGCAGATTTGAGCGAAGTTCTGGAATCCCGCCCTTTCTCAGGCCACCCTGCTGGAGTCATCGGAATCCTCGAGCAGAATCCGGACATCAACCTTTCGAACTCTGCGAAGCTCTTCGACCCTTTCTGCAACCCGCTCCAGATTCATCCTGATATTGTGCGCTGCCAGTTCACCCGTCATCTTATATTCAAGCTTCTTCAACCTTCTGAAGGTGCTCCGGTAGGCCTCGCAGACGATACGGTTGAAATTTCTCGAAACAAATGGGTTCTGTTTCGCCATCAGTCGCCGCATCCGATTGGATGGGACAAAGGTATAGGTGTTGACGAAGGGATTGGCTCGGGCCATCTCTTCGCGGGCCTGTGAGAACCTCGTAAAGGACATCGTTTTATAATCCTGCTCGACGATCCACATATTTCCGTGCCTGGCATTGAAGCCCACCTCGTCCGTAATCAGGGGAACAAAGGGATCGATAATGAAGACCAGATCCGCACCATGATTGATGGCCGCCCTCAAATTCGAGGTCCGCGTGACGATCCCGTCGGTGTATTTCCTTCCATTGATCTCCACTGAAGGAAAAAATGGATGCATGGCGGCCGAGGCCTGGACAGCTCTGCTGATTGGGACATCATCCAATCCCGGCTCCCCGAAAAGAACATGCTCCCGGGTGTCCTGATCGGTCGCACCAATAAATAACTCCGGCCCGAGGCCCCTGAAGTCGTTGCTTCGGCCCTCCCCCGTAAAGAGGGAGCGCATCGCCTTTTCAAAGGGCGCGTTATCGAAAATCGGACCCAGAAGAATCGCGTAAAGCCCAAAGAGAGAAGCCATGTTGAACTGATCTTCCCGCCTGATCATCCTCCGCAAATAGCGGGCCGCTTCTTTCTGGAGAAACAGCATCCGCTTCGGAACCTCCAGGAGATTGAGTTGCTTCCAGCTCAACTGCAGGCGATAACGCCAGCTGTGATCCAGATCGCCGATCTTCCGGATCATCTCATCGATTGAAATTCCGTTGGCAAGACAGGAACTGACAACCGCGCCACCGCTGATCCCAAGATAGAGATCAAAATCGCGGATGTCTGAGTCCATCGCATCGTGGAGGCACTTCAGCACACCCAGTTCGTAAAAGATCCCGGTGATTCCGCCTCCAGCGGCCGAGATCGCCTTCTTTCCCCGCCTGCGACCGACCAGGACTCTGCGGGCCTCCTTCCACAGACGATCGATAAACTCCGCCCTGGCTTCCTCCGGATCAGTGCAGCAGGCGATCGAAGGATCCCGGAGGCAGGCGCCGACCCGCTCCGCCCCCATCCTGAAAATCAGCTGATCCTCACGATCGTGATCCTCATCTCCGACCAGCACAATGATTCGCCGAAGGGGATACCGTCGCTCGATATCCTTTTCATTATTGACCATTTCCAGAAAATCCAGAAGCTTCCGCTCCTGCTTCCGGGAGTCCAACCCCATCTCCGGAAGATGACGACAGTCAACCAGCACCAGATTGTAGTAGCCGCTGTGCAGAGCAATTGCCGCATCTTCGAGATTCTCGACCATATCGATTTCGAGACAGAGCCCTTCCCCGCACCAGGAACATCGGGCATCCCCGACCTCTCCATCTATCCAGGGCTGACGCCGAACGGAAGTACAGAACTCTCCGAAACTCTCAGGCTCAGGGGCAAAAACAAGAACATGGCGCGTTTCGACCTGCATCGATCCTCCCGCCCCACTATACCGCAGCGCGGCAAAAGCGCCAATCTGAACTCGTTCGAGGTTGTTGCGCTGTACCTTGGTTGTCTCGGGTCCGTCATGGAGCGCGGACTTTAGTCCGCATTCTCGAAACTGTTGATGCAACCGATGTTACAT
>JANTFG010000017.1 GCA_024763555.1 Thermoanaerobaculales bacterium | reverse complement strand
ACTCCAGAGGATGGATACGACGAGCCTTGAGGGCCAACTCCTGATTGCGATGCCAAAGCTGGCGGATCCGAACTTTGACCATACCGTGGTTTTTCTGGGTTCCCATTCTCCCTCAACGGGCGCCTTCGGTCTTGTGATCAATCGACCGGCTGGAATCGATTTTGGAGACATCCTCACCCAGCTGGGTCTGTCGAAGGATGATGAATCTCCCGTGCCGGAGATTCTTTTCGGCGGACCGGTCCAGCCCGATCATGGTTTTCTGCTGATGGAGGGTCCGACCCGGGTTTTCGGCGAGGACGATTTGAGCGCGGGCGGCTTTTCCATTTCCGGCAGAACCGATCTCTTGCGTATGCTCCTCGAGGAGAAGACGGGGGATTTCTTTCACCTCTGCCTGGGTTATTCCGGCTGGGCTGCGGGGCAGCTGGAATTCGAGCTTGGCGAGAATGCCTGGCTTGTGGCGCCGAGTTCCAGAGAGCTTCTCTTTGAAATTCCTGCCAAACAGCGCTGGGAGGCGGCCCTGGAGGCGATCGGTGTCACGCCGGGGGCCTTGGTCGAGCTTGGCTCTTCGAAACCGGCCTGAGGGCTACGCGAATCCTGCGGAGACCGGAGCCGCGAGCCGAAGCCGATTTCGGAGTAGGAACCGCGAACCGGAACGGAATCCGGAGCCGGGTCTGACGCCCGAGACGGGAGGCTGAACCGGCAGAATCACTCTTGAAGAACTCGGAACATCCCACGACCGCATAGCTTTCAGCCACGGCCTCCCTGCGCCGGCTTCAGAAGTAGAGATCGCGACCATCCCGCGCGCATTCGGCTCAAAGAACCACGACCGCATCGGCTCCGGCCTCGGCCCATGCTCCTGCCCCGGCTCCCTGCTCCATGCTCCGGCACCGGTTCCTGTTGCCGTTCCCGCTCCTGTCCCTGCCCTTCGCTCCGGCTCCCCGGCGCCCGCTCCCGCTCATGCAGGAGAATCCTCCGGGGTTCGTCTATCTTTTCAACCGCTGGATGAAGCGTTCCGGCGCCTCGAACCCGGTGATTCGGAAGAGTTCTTTGCCATCCTCGTAGACGATGACCGTGGGAACGCCGCGAACACCGAAGAGCGCTGCTGCTTTCCGTGCTTTCTCGTCCTGGCGGGTCTGATCCATCTTGAAGCGCTCATAGTTCCTGAGGACCTTTGAGACCTGAGGGTCCGAGAAGGTTTTCTCGTCGAGTTCCCGGCAGGGAAGACACCAGTCGGCGTAGAAATCCACGATGATCAATCCGCCCCCGTCGATGCTCTTCTGGAGAGTTTCGACGCCGGAATGTTTCCACTTCAGCTCGGTTGGGGAAGGGCCGCCTGCCGAAATCGGTGCGAAATAGAGTCCGACGAGGATCATGATCAGGCTGAGGAGGCGCATGATCCGGTCGATGCCGGCCTTGTTGACCGCGCTCCGATCGACGATCAGAAGGTAGACGCCGCCAAGAACCAGGGTGCCGGAAATCAGCCAGGCCCCGAAGTCAGCCGGTAGCAGGGGCGCCGCAAAATAGGCGGCCATTGCGATGAGGATAATACCGAAGACCTTCCGGATACCGAGCATCCACTCCCCGGACATCGGCAGTTTATTGATGGCCCCCGTAAAGGTGCCGAGGAGGAGGTAGGGCAGCCCAAGGCCGAGGGCCAGGCTGAAGAAGGAGATGAAGCCGAAGAAGGGATCACCCTTCTGGCCTACAAGGGTCAGCAGCCCAAGGACGAAGGGTCCGATACAGGGGGCGGCGACGAAGCCCATCACGAGGCCCATCAGGAGAGCGCCCACCAGGCCGCTCCCGGCCCCGGCGGCCCGGTTGGCCCAATTCGGCGCCCTCATTTCCCACAATCCGAACATCGAGGCGGCAAGTCCCAGGAGGACCAGGACGATCAGGCCGATGATCCAGGGGTTTTGGAGGGCGGCGCCGAAGAGTTGTCCGGTCAGCGCGGCGAGGACTCCCACTGTCGAGTAGGTCAGGGCGATACCGATAACATAGGCCAAAGCCATCCAGAAGGTTCCCCCGTGACGCTTTTCGGCGGATTGTGCAAAGAAACCCATGGTGATCGGGATCAGCGGGAAAACGCAGGGTGTGAGATTGAGGGCCAGGCCGGCGAGGAAGACCCCCAGGAGGAAGAGGGGCAGGGATCTGTTATCGAGGGGGTGTCTCTCGTTTGGGGTTTCTGATGTCTGAGTCTCTGCATCGGGCAGTATTTTCTCATCAACGCCCTCCGGCCAGGGGCTCAGCAGATGCGTTTGGGCGCCGGCCGGCGCAATCACGAACTTCAGGTCGCTGCTGACGGGAAGGGGAGGAAGACACTGAGTATTATTGCAGGCCTGGGCCGTCATCTTGGCCGAAATCCTGGCTTCTCCGGAGGCGTTTTCAGGGACCCGGAAACTCGCGATATGGGTGACATGACCTTCCCAGACTCGCAGAGGATTCTCGGAAAAATCCAGTTTGACCTCTTCGGACGCGGCAAAACGAAGTTCCGGCTGTGTCCAGCCGTCCGGAAGCTCCCACTCGAGACTCGTCGGAACCGAAAACTCGTCGCCGGGATCCTCGGAGTTGATATGCCAGCCTTCTTTGATCGTGGTCTCAACGGCAATGCGCAGCTCCTCTCCGGCGACGACGGGGTCTCGATCCGCGGAAAGGGAAAGCTCGAAGACGGGTGTCGGCGCCTGGGCATGGGAAATCGAGGCCAGGATCAGGAAGGCGCTGAGGAGGGTGAAACAGCTTCGAGTGAGAAATTGTCGGGTCATGATGTCTCCTGTTGAGTTTCTATGTTTCCAGCTCATCCACAAGATCGGGTGCATATCTCCGGATGAGGCGACGGATTTCCGCGGAGTAGCTCTCCCAGTTCTTCTTGACCAGATCGGGCCTCCTGGTTACGGTCAGCTCGACCGACCGGCTCAGTCTCCACTGACGGATCTTCTGGTGATGGCCCGAGAGCAGGACGCCGGGAACCGGGATTCCCTCGACCTCGGGGGGCCTGGTGTAGCAGGGAAAGTCCAGGAGTCCGTCGGCGAAGGAGTCCTCTTCCACTGAGGCGACATCTCCGACGACTCCCGGAATGAGGCGAGTGACAGCCTCGATCAGCACCATGGCGGCGAGCTCACCCCCGCCGAGGATGAAATCCCCGATCGAAATTTCGCGGGGCCTCAGGATGTCGGAGACTCTCTCGTCGAAGCCCTCGTATCGACCGCAGAGCAGCATCAGTTTCGGGAGCTCGGAAAGCTCGGAAACCATCTTGTGATCCAGGGTGCGACCCCTTGGGGAAAAGAGGATGAGTTCCGCGTCCTCGCCCTGCTCCTCCCGGAGGGCCTGGACGCCCCGGAGAACCGGAGGCGCCTGCAGGACCATCCCGGCGCCTCCTCCGTAGGGATCGTCATCCAGCTGTCCCCAGCGGTTCCCCGAGAATTCCCGAAGATCGCGTGTATGGATTTCGACGAGGCCCTCGCTGATCGCTCTTCCTAAGACGCCGAGACTCAAAAAGGGCTCGAAGAGCCCCGGGAAGATTGTCAGTACATCGAAACGCATGGAAATCAGGCGATGACGGCCTCATCATCCAGGAGGCCGGGGATGTTCTGAATGATGAGGTAGGATTCCTCGAGATCGACATGAGTAATCAGTTCGGGCACCCACGGAACGAGGAATTCCCGAGTGTCCCGGCGCACGAGAATACGAGTTTGGCCGCCTTCAGTGTCCAGGGCCCTGACCTCACCAAGCACTTCCCCTTCAGGCGAGCGGCATTCCAGGCCCACGAGGTGGTGCTCGTAATAATAGCCCTCCGGAAGATCTTCGAGCGCCTGTTCGGGCAGGAAGAGGTAGAGACCCCTGAGTTCCTCAACCTCCTCCCGGCTCCGAATTCCGACGAGATCGAGAAGCCACCTGCCGCGATGGTAGCGGACATCATGGATGCAAATATTCCTCTCGGGGGATTGAGATTCGCCGAGTCCGACTTCGACCCCCGGCTGAATACGCTCCGGGAAATCGGTCATGATCTCGGCGAGGATCGAGCCATGGACACCATGGGCCTTTCCCATTTGCCCGACAACCAGCCAGACGGGATGATCCTCCGGTGGATGATCCGGCATGTTCTACTCGAGGATTTCCAGCACAAAGCGTTTGTGGATTTTCATGCCGGCCGCAGAGAGCAGGGTGCGGATCGCTCTGGCTGTGCGGCCCTGACGTCCGATGACTTTGCCGAGGTCATCATTCTGTACCCTCAGTTCGAGAACCGTCGTCTGTTCACCCTCGACCTCGGAGACCTGGACTTCTTCGGGATGATCCACCAGTGCTTTTGCGATCTCTTCAAGCAAGTCTTTCATAGCGCTCACGGGGAACTCCTTTCGCCTCGGCGATGTCGGGGATCTCAGGCCTGTTTCTTCGCGGTTTTGATCAAGGTGCGCACGGTTTCGGACATGCCGGCGCCCTTGGCGACCCAGTTCTCGACTTTCTCCATATCCAGCCGAATTTCCGGTGGCTCGGTGTGGGGATTGTAGATCCCGACCTGGTCGAGATAGTCAGCCGTCGGGCGTTTCCGCGAATCGGAAACGACGATGCGGTACATCGGTTTCTTTTTTGCGCCGCCCCGGCGCAGTCGAATCGTCAACATCTGCTTGTTCCTCCTTGCTCGCCCAGTCCAGGGCCAGCGTTCTTCAGCTGAAGCGGTATGACCGCTGAATCAACCGATACCCAAGTGTCGTTTAAGCTGCCGCGGATCGGCCTTACCCAAACGCTTCATCAGTTTACGCATTTGTCCGTATTGCCGCAAGAGGCGATTAATTTCTTCCACCGAAGTTCCCGATCCCCTGGCGATTCGCCGTTTCCTCGAGGCGTTGAGAATCTGGGGGTGTCGCCGCTCCTTCGGCGTCATGGAATCGATGCAGGCTTCCATCCTCCTGAGTTGCCGTTCCTGGGCCTCGGAGGGACCTCCGGCCGGCATCATCTTACCCATACCCGGCATCATCTCCATGACCTGTTTGAGCGGGCCCATCTTCTTGAGATTTCTCAGTTGATCCCGGAGGTCTTCAAGGTCGAAGCGGTTCTTGCGGAGCTTGGCTTCCAGTCGGCGGGCCTTCTTTTCGTCAACGACTTCCTGAGCCTTTTCGACCAGGGTGAGCACATCTCCCATGCCGAGAATCCGACCGGCCATCCGGTCCGGATGAAAGACCTCGATATCCTTGATGCGTTCGCCGATACCGGCGAAAACGATGGGGCGGCCGACAACTTCGGAGACCGAAAGAGCTGCGCCGCCCCGGGCGTCGCCATCAAGCTTGGTCAGGATGACGCCGGTGATTTCCAGTCGCTCATGGAACATCCGGGCCGAGCGGACCGCATCCTGTCCGGTCATCGAGTCGGCGACGAAATAGACCTGCCGGGGTTTGAGAATCTCCTTCAGCCGCTGGAGCTGCTCCATCAGCTCATCATCAATATGCAGGCGGCCGGCTGTATCGAAGATCAGGACCTGGTAGCCCTTGATCGACGCTTCTCTCAGTGCCTTGCGGGCGATGGCTTCCGGGTCATCCATATCGCGGGTGTCCACGGTCGGGATACCGGCCTGCTTTCCAAGGATCATCAGCTGTTCCCGGGCCGCAGGCCGGGATGTGTCTGCCGGAACCAGCAGCGGGAAGAGCCCCTTCTTCTCCTTGATCCAGGCGGCCATCTTGGCGGCCGAAGTGGTCTTACCGGAGCCCTGGAGGCCGACCATCATGACGACGGCGGGTCGCCCCTTGAAATCGGGCTCGGTCGCCACGCCACCGAGGAGGGTGACGAGTTCCTCGTGGACGATCTTCGTCACCATCTGGGCCGGGCTGACCGATGTCAGAACCTCTTTGCCCTCAGCCCTTTCACGGACTCGCTCGATAAAGCGGCCGACGACTTCGACGCTGACGTCTGCCCCGAGCAGGGCCGTACGGATTTCTCTCAGCGCCGAGTCGATGTGATACTCGGTGAGGTGCCCTTCTCCGCGAAGGGTCTTGGTAACACGGGCGAGACGCTCCTGGAGGCTCTCCAACATAAGGGGAGCAGTCTAAGGAAAACGTGGCCTGCGGTCAAGGGATTGGACGAATCGGGTTATAATGAGTTCTCCTGAGGCTCTCTCGGTTCCTGGCACGGAGGCTCGGCTGATGTCCAGGTCCGCGGGCCTGACGGAAAACGGACCCGCTCGACACAGGGCCAAGGCCTTGTGGGGCAAAGGGGAGAGACAATGAAACGTGGATTCGTAGTTGCGCTGGTTCTTTGCGGCCTCTGGGTTGCCTCCCTCGTTATGGCAAGCGGGGCGGTTGTCATCCTGAAGAACGGTCAGAAGCTCAGATGCAGGGAACCGATGACGATTCAGGGGAAGAACGCCATCATTACGCTCAATACCGGCGTGGTCGCCTCCTATCCTTTGAGCCAGATCGATCTTGTGGCCACAGAGCGATACAATCAGCTGGGACTTGGGGATGCTCTGACCATTGATGCCCTTGAGCATCAAGATGCTGTAAAAGCGACGCCGACACCCCGGCCGAGCCTGGGAAATCTGGCGAAGATCTCGGCGGAAAACGTTACTCCGACCCTTGGGATGGAAGATGTGGAGCCGACCCCGACGCCCGGAATCATGCTGAAGACGCATGGCTATCACGAGCCGAAGGTTGATGCCGCCATCAGAGAGGTCCTTGACAAGGAGAATGTCTACCTGTACCGCACCAGTGCCGGAAGCAAACCCGAGTATTTCTTCGTCCAGGCGACGACGGACAGTGAGAAGGAAGTCTTCGGGGCCATCAAGGCGGTAGCGAAGGCCTTTGCGGTCATTCTTGAGCGCGCGCCCGATATGGCCCCTGCTGCGGTCGAGCTGCAGATGGTCGAGACCTCGGGGAGGACCGCCGGTACATTCAGGATGATGCCGGAGCAGGCGAAGGAATTGGAGAGTGGATCGGTTTCAGTCGAGACCTATTACGTGAAAAATGTGATCTTTTGACGAAACACCAAGCTGAGCAGGGGTGCGGGGGAGAACCGCTTTCTGTACTTGTCGTCGGGGCCGGTGTGGCCGGATTGACGGCGGCCTACAGGCTGGCTCAGGCGGGCCTGAAACCTCTGGTCCTTGAGAGCTACCCGGAGGCGGGCGGCCTGGCCAGGGCTATCAGCGTGGGAGGCGAGAAGCTGGATGCGCTCTACCACCACATTTTTACCAGTGATCTCGCCTATCTCTCACTCGCGGAGGAACTCGGCCTGAAAGAGACCATCGAATGGCTGCCCTCGCGAATGGGCTTCTGGTCTGAAGGGAGACTCTGGGATTTTGGAACGCCTGCTTCCCTATTGAAGTTCGGGCCGCTCTCGGCTTTTGACAGGTTCCGTTTTGCGTGGTGGACCTTCTATCTCCAGCGATGTCGAAACGCAGAGGCTTTCGAAGGCGTCACGGCCAGGGATTGGGTCTGCCGACACATGGGCGCGAGGGTATGGGAGAAAGTGTGGGAACCACTCTTTCGTCAGAAATTCTCGTCGATGGCCGGGGAGGTGGCCATGGTGTGGCTCTGGGGAAAGATCGCGCTGCGGGGGAGGTCACGGAATCGGTCGGGAATGGGCGAGAGCCTCGGCTATATGAAGGGCGCCTTTATTCGTCTGGTCGATGAGCTTGTCGGGAAAATTGTCGATCATGGAGGTGAGGTCCTCTTCCGGAAGGAGGTTCAGAGGATTTCTCAGGGAGAAGGAGGCCATTTTTGTGTCGAGGCCCGCGGGGCATCTTTTCGCGCCCACAGCGTGCTTCTGGCGATACCGGCTCGAGACGCCCTCCGGATCGCAGGAGAGCTGATGAACGATGACGAGAGAGGGAAGATCGCCTCCCTGAGATCGACCGGTGCACTCTGCACGGTGCTGGAGATGAAACACTCACTGAGCCCGTATTACTGGCTCAACGTGGCGGATGCCTCCATGCCTTTTGGGGGTCTGATCGAACACACGAACTATGTTCCCCACAGCCGCTATGGGAACCGCCACATCCTCTATATTTCGAACTATCTATTTCCCGACGATCCGGTCTTCAAGTATTCGCAGGGACGGCTGATGGAGAGTTATGTCCCGGCGCTGAAACGGATCAATCAGGCTTTTGAAGAATCCTGGATCATGAAGATCCGGCATTTCAGGGCCGAGTCCGCCCAGCCGATCGTGGATCAGGGCTATCGTGAACGAATTCCACCGATGAAACTTTCAGCGCCGGGTCTGGTGCTGTGCAGCATGGCACAGATCTATCCCGAGGATCGTGGGCAGAATTATGCTGTCGTCTATGGAGAAAGGGCAGCAAAACTTCTTATTGCGCGATGTCGCGCCGCCTGAGTTGTAGTACCATGTGGCGGCTTCGGGCTCTGTGCTCGATGAAGAAAAATATTGGAGAGTCAAGATGGCTGGTAAAGTAGTTGAGATCACGGATGCAAACTTCGAAGAACTCGTCACAAAATCGGAGAAACCGGTTCTGATCGACCTCTGGGCGACCTGGTGCGGTCCCTGCAGGCTGGTGGCGCCGACAGTGGAGCAGATTGCGGAAGAGTATTCCGATAAGGTGAGGGTGGGAAAAGTCGATGTCGATTCTAATCGGCAGATTGCAATGGATTTCAGCGTGAGGGCGATCCCGACGCTGTTGATTCTCAAGGGAGGACAGGAGGTCGATCGGCTCGTGGGGAATCAGAACAAGGCAAGTATCGTCTCCAGGCTTGAGGAACATCTCTAGGAATCCGGGATGAAGATTCCCCCAATGCCGGGTCGGACGATCATCGGCGTTGTCGGTGCCGGTCAGATGGGCGCCGGAATTGCTCACGTGGCGGCTCTGGCAGGATTTGAAGTCATTCTGTCAGATATCAGCGAGGAGATCCTCAGCTGCGCGATTGAGTCGATTTCCAGGGATGTCGATCGCCAGGTCCGTCGGAAGAAGACGCCCGAGGGGGCACAGAAGGAGATTCTCGCCCGAATCCGGACAACGACCTATCTCCGGGATCATCGAGAGAGCGATCTGGTGATCGAGAGCGCCCGGGAGGATTTTTCGATCAAGTCGGCGATTCTCAGAGAATTGGATGGGCTCTGTCCTGAGGATACGGTTTTCGCCTGCAATACATCCTCTCTTTCCATTGCACGCCTGGCAGCCGTGACGCGGCGGCCCGACTTGGTGGTCGGGATGCATTTCATGCTGCCCGTGGCCGTCATGGAACTGGTGGAGATTATCCGCGGTATCGAGACCTCGGAATCCACGGCTGAGCTTGTCAAGGATCTCGCGAGAAAGATGGGAAAGACTCCCGTCGAATGTCGCGATTTCCCGGGTTTCGTGTCGAACCGCCTGCTGATTCCCATGATCAACGAGGCTGTCTTTGCGGTCTATGAAGGTGTGGCCTCGGTGGAGGCGGTCGATGAGATCATGCGGCTGGGAATGAATCACCCGATGGGGCCATTGCGCCTGGGAGACCTCATCGGGCTGGACACATGCCTGACCGTCATGCGAGTTCTTTACCAGGGAATGGGGGATCCGAAGTACCGGCCCTGTCCGCTCCTGGTCAAGATGGTTGAGGCCGGGCGCCTGGGTCGAAAGTCCGGGCGGGGTTTTTACTCCTACGATTGAGTGAATCCTGATCGCGGCAGGAGTTTTAGAAAGAAGGCGAGCTGTGACACCTGTCACAGCTTTTTTTTTCTCATGACCCATAATAGTGAGTGAAGACAGTCCCTCCTTCCCCCCTCGATGAGCCCGCAAGGGCTCATCCCCTTTTTATCGAGAGGGAATCCCGGCGCCTGCCATGCTAAGCTCCGGAAATGAGACGATGGGCCTGGACGAGAAACCTGTTGCCGTTGATCCTCTGCCTGAGCTTTGTTGGCATCGGCCTCGCTGATATCTTCCGGAATTCGGCGGTGGCCGACGAAATCGGTGGCCACATGGACAGTGGCTTTCAGTATCTCAGAACAGGGGTTTACAACGGGGGCATTGCCAATTTTCCCCTCGCACAGGGCCTGATGGCGCTGCCGGCCGCACTGAGTGGAGCGCCGCGGGCATATTTCAGCGAGGACCAACTTGTACTTTTCAGGTTGCCGATACTCCTGATGGGGATTCTGCTGGCTCTTGCCCTCTGGAGATTCGGAGTGTCCCAATTTGGCCGGGTCGTGGGGATTGGGGCACTGGTTCTTTTCTGTTTCTCACCCAATATTCTCGCCCATTCGACTCTGGCGACGATTGATCTTCCCCTGAGCCTCTTCGTGTTTCTGACGATCTTTGCCCTCCGGCGTTTTTCGGAAGAAGCCACGATGGGCCGGTTGTTGTGCTTGAGTTTTGTGATTGGCTGCGCCCTGATCACCAAGATCCAGGCTCTTCTGCTCATTCCGATCATCGTCGTGGTTCTGGTGATCGGAATTCGTGATGGGAAAATCAGGCCACGATGGGATTGGGTTTTCCTGGTGGTCATACCCTACCTTCTCATCAACCTCATCTACCTCAATGTGCCGATCGTCTCCGGCCATTTCCTGCCCCCGATGTTCATGCGGGCGTTGAACATCAAACTTGCTCATGCCGGGGGCCGGCTGGGAGATCTTCAGACGGCCTATCTGTGCGGTCGCTATTCAAGCGGTGGATGGTGGTATTACTTCCCGGCAGCAATTCTGTTCAAAACGCCCCTCCCGACGCTCGTGCTGTTGTTCATCGGTCTCGCCCGGAAATTCTCGAAGCGGGAGATCCTCTTTCTCTATCTGCCGATCGCGGCCTTCCTGGGTTCCGCCATGCTTTCATCGGTAAATATCGGGCTCCGTCATATCCTGCCGATCTATCCATTTCTTTTTCTTGTTGCCGGACGGGGGGCGGAGTTCCTGTTTTCGGGGGGGAGATGGAGGCGTGCCGGTCTTGGCCTTCTGGCAGGCGCCTATCTGGCCCAGGCCATTCTGATACCGCCTCATCATTTGTCCTTCTTTAACTTTGCGGTCGGCGGCCCTCAAGAGGGGCGTCGCTATCTCGTCGATTCAAACCTCGACTGGGGTCAGAACGACCGTTTTCTCGAAGCCTACCTCCGCTCGCATCCGGGAAAGGCGTTTCAGATTGACCCGGATCCTTTTCATCCTTCAGAGGGAAACATCGCGGTGAATGTCAACGCCTATTACGGCATCTATGGGGGAGGGCGGCAGCAGGCCTACTATTGGCTGAAAGGGCGGGAGCCGGATGATATCGTGGCCCACACCTGGTTGATTTTCGATCCTCCGATGACTTTCACGAGCTCCAGTGAGGGATTTCAGAAAGAGGCAGGACATGGAGGCAATCCGGATCTTTTCCGGCTGTGGACCTTCGTCGAAGATCCGGTGAGCCGGTCCACTTCAGACGAAGTCCTCAGGAGACACCTGCGGGCTCTCGAAGCGGAATTCTCGAATCTCAGCGACCCGGCTTTTCGTTTTCAGCTGGCCCGTGCCTATATTGCTCTGACATCCTACGGTGATGCCGTCGCCAATCTCAGGCTTCTCATGCGTGCTCACCCCTCCTTCCGGCCCGCCCTTGGTCTGGGTTCGGAGTTGATGGTGCGGTGGAAGCTGGGAATGCTCAGCTTCAGAGGTAGGCAGTACCTCGAGGGCCCGAAACCTTCAGTCCTGCCCTCAGAGGGAGAGGTGCCTGATTTTCCGTCTGTGTTGAGAGCAGGAAGAAGACTGAGACTCTCCCGGCTGATCGCCCGGGTCCATCGGGGGCTTGGGCAGAGTCTCATCAGGGAGGGACGAGACAGGGAAGGTCGCACTCAGACTTCTCTGGCTTTCGCTCTCGATCCCACGGCTGCTGTTCCGGGCGGCTGAGTCGGAGGAGGCGCGCTCTCAAGCTGGGCCGGGAAATCCGGGCACAGGGGTGGAAGGCAGCCTCCCGCCCCTCAGTCTCCGAGGATTTTCCGGTGTTTTCTCCCGCTAAAATCCGGCGATGGGGGAGATGACTCTTTGCGAAAAGAGTATCACCTCATCTGAGCGATTCTCACCGGCGATCTGCACCAACTCCTTGGGCTCTGGCCACTTGCAAAAAGACCTCGACATACCACCAGTATTCCTGCGTTTCTTGCAAGCATCAGAGCCTCAAGGCCTTGGCACATCTCATCCGCCAGAATCACTCAGATTAGGTATAAAAAAACCGCGCCCGAAGGCGCGGTTTGATGGATCGATATCAGAGATCTTACTTACGGCGAATCACCAGAAGCATTGCAACACCCGCCATCATGGCGATCATCGCCAGGATTCCGAGCCAGTTGAGGGTCGGGATCGGTGTTCCGCCGGCATCCGGGTTCGGTGTCGGGGTCTCTGCACTGATGTAGGCCGTGTTTCCACCCGCCATTGAATAGTTGTAGGTGGTGATCCAGAACCCGGAGTTCACGGAGCTATACCAGGGAATACCGGGAGACCAGCCGCCGTAGACGACGCCCCAGCCCTGGTAGGTGTCGGCTGTCGGAACGGTGAAACTGAAGGTCTCGGAGTAGTGGTGGGAGGGATCGTTTCCGGTATTCATGATAACGTAACCGGAAATGAAGTCATTGCAGCTGGCGCTGCTGGTGGAGGTATGGCAGGAACCAATCCAGGGATAGTCATAGATCTGCCCATAGACCAGGAAGGCATCGTAGGACTGATAATAACCGTAGTAGGGTACGCCGGTCGTGGTGTCCCAGCTGACCGTGACGTCGCCTGTGAGTGCACCAGTCGCGGCCAGGCTGACGGAGACGTTACCTACGGTTCCCGTCTGCCGATTTGCACCATCGGTGTGAACATTGGTGACGATCTTATGCGCCGGCATATTCGCTGAGGCCAGCGAGCACATTCCGACCACCAGGATCGCAACCACGAAAATTTTGGACTTCATACCAGACTCCTCCTTTGAAAATAGAACTCAAAAAACTTCGATAAGGGGTTTCCCATCTTCACGGTGAATATGTTACCAAGGCATAAAAGACCTTGTCAAGCCCGAAATGTCTCAAAGCAGAGAAGATTTCATTCCGGATTTCACCCGGTTTTCCGACATCTCTCGAGTGCCCTCAGGGAGGCAGGATCCTCCAGTGCCCCTTCAGCTTCCATCGGTCCGAGAATCTTCAGTGTTTCCCGACACCTCCCGGTTCGAGAGGCGGCAATGGCCAGACGAAGCTCGTAGAGGGGGTCGTGCGAGGCCTTTTTCGAGGCTGAGAGCAGTTTGTATTCCTTTTCGTATTTTCCTTCCCGTTCAAGAATCGAAGCCAGAGTCATAATGCCGTCAACATAGGAGGGAGCTTCCCTGATGACCCTCTGAGCCTCAGCCTCCGCCTCGGACAGGCGGCCTTCCCGGGCCAGGCTGACGGCAAGGTTATTCCGGGCCTGGATGGCATTCGGAGTCTTTTGAAGAACTTTTCTCAGAACTCCGGTCGCCTCCCGGTAGCGCTCCTGTCCGATCAGGGCGATGCCGAGGTTATTCATCAGCGAAGGGTCTCCAGGCTTCTTGCGCAGTGCCCGCCGAATGCCGGCCTCGGCGTCCTCATTTTTGCCGGCCTGGAGCTGAGCGACGCTGAGAATTTCAAGATAGTCGATCTTACCCGGCGCCAGTCGGACAGCTTCCTCGAGATAGCCGATTGCCGTCGCGGGATCCCGGCTCAACTTGAGGTTGCCGAGAGCCGCCAGGGTCGGAGCATCCCGGGGATCGATCTGGAGCATCTGCTCGTAGACCTTCTCCGCCTCATCGAAATTCTCTTCCTGCTGGAGCAGCTGCCCGAGATTCTTCCGGGCCAGCATGTGGAAGGGATCGATTTTGATGGCCTTCCGAAGGTCCCGGATCGCCTTTTCCTTTTCATTTCGCCTCATTTCGAGAATGGCCCGCGAGACGAGAAGGTCAGCGTCATCGGGTCTTGCTTTCAGTTCCCGCTTCAGGAAATCATCCGCCTCGTCCATTTTTCCCAGCCTGAGCAGGGCTCGGACCTCGAGAGCATCAAAGGTGCTGAAAGGAGAGCGGGTTTTCTTTCCCAGTTTGGCAAGTTCGATCACTTTCTCAAAATTGTGCCGACTCCACTCGATGCTGCAGAGGCCGGAGACGATGTCGCTGTTCTTCGGATCGAGGGCCAGACCCCGCTCGAGAATCTTCTCCGCGTCATCGAGGCGGCCCATCTGTCGGAAAACCTGGGCCTTGATATTGATCGCCGAGAGGTTGCCTGGATCCTCATCAAGCATTTTGTTCAGGTGTACAAGGGCTTCTTCCCATCGGCCGGCTGCCGACAGAGCCCGTGCGGACTCCACATGCACGTGGCCGCTGACGAGATCCCTGGGGTCCGGGGGGTCCCTGCGCTCGGCGGCCGCTGTGCCCACATAGCCCAGGGCTTCCAGGGCCTCACGCTCGCTGGGTTTGACCTCTGAGACGGCTTTCAGACTGAGTTTGCTGTCTTCCTTTTCTATTTGATCCATGGCCTTCTGCAGGTATTCCAGCTCCATCGGCTGTCCCTGTGAAAGGTCGCTGAGTTCCCGTGGGTCGTTCTCCAGGTTGAAAAGCTCATCCCGTTTTCCACGTACGATCTCCCATTTGCCCTTCCGAAGACCCCGAAGAGGGCTCCACCCATACTGATACAGGGAGAGGATGCCTTCAAAGTAGATCGGTTTTTCCCGTCCCGCTTCAAAGAAATCAAGGCAGGCGTCGGCATGATCAGCGTTCGGCGGGGTGACGCCGGTCAGGGCGGCCAGGAGAGCCGAGACGTTTACGGTACTCACCGGTTCCCTGATCCGAAGGCTGTGAGAACGATCCGGAGTCACCAGGATCCACGGGACGTGGATCGTTGCCTGGTGGAGCAGAACCCCGTGGGTTGCTTCGCCGTGCTCGCCCAGGGCTTCTCCGTGGTCGGCAACGATGTTGATGATGCTGTTTTTCAGCCGGCCTTTGGTGTCGAGGTATTCACCAAGGCGCCGGATAAGATCGTCGGTGAAGGCGATCTCTCCCCCATACGGATCTCCGGGGAATTTTTTGCGAAACTCCTCGGGAGGCTGATAGGGAGCATGAGGGTCGTAGAAATGCAGCCACATGAAAACCGGCTGATCCGGATCGACACTCTCAAGCCACTGTTCGGCGCGAGCCAGGGTCAGGTCTCCTGTTCTTGAGGGTACGGTAGCTGTCCCGATTTTCCGGCTTCGGCTGAGGTCGTCGTCATAAACATCGAAACCCGTATCAAGACCGTAGCGCCGGACGAGTACCTGGGCCGAAATGAAGGCGCCCGTTGCGTAACCCGCCTGGGAATAGGACTGGGCCAGGGTTTCAATTCCTTTTCCGAGGGAGAACATCCCGTTATTTCGTACTCCGTGATGGAGTGGCAGAAGACCGGTCAGGATCGAAGCGTGCGAGGGAAGGGTCAGAGGGGCGACCGCCTGGGCCTGGGTAAAGACGGTCCCCTCGGCCGCGAGGCGATCGAGATAGGGGGTCAGGCCTGCCGTTGAGCCATAAGCTCCAAGTCGATCTGCCCGTGTGGTGTCGATGGTGATCAGGAAGACCGAGGCCCCGTGGAAAGAGCCCAGGCTTTTGTTGATGAGATTCCGGGGTCTCAGCTTCGGCAGGACGATGAAAGTGATTCCCGCAAGAAGCAGCAGCACAATCAGTGGGGCTTTCCAGTTTTTCATTGTTTCTCCATTCCAACCGCCGGATCCGGCGGCCGAGGTGGGCATTATACGCTTCCCGGAGAAGGGGGGAGATGAAATCGCAGGATGGGTTTATAATCGCCGCATGAAGAGATTCCCGATTTTCCTGAGTATCATTTTTTTCATTTCTCTGTTCACTCTCATGGGTGCGGCTGACTCCTGTTCTGGGCCGGCGAAAGGCGCAGACTCGGCAGCGGCCGGGAAGACGCAGACTCATGCGGCAGGGGAGCATGTCGGGTACCGAAAGATCGAGCCCGGGCAGAAATTTCGGCCTGACGAGAAAGATGATATTCAACGTTTCTGGCGTGATGACACCCTCGTCCGGGAACTCGCTCTCAGTCCGGAACAGATCGACGGACTCGACACGGCAATGACCCTGTACCTGAAAAACCTCGGGCAGGCCCGGCAGCGGGTCCGCAAGGCTTATCAGCGCTTCATGGTCGCACTCAGTCAGAATTCGGTGGACGAGGAAACAGTTGAAGCTGCGGCGAAGGAGTTTCGGGAGGCCGGCTCAGAGCGACACCGGCTGATGACCGGTCGCCTGGTCACCCTCCGGAAGATCCTCGATCACGAGCAGTGGCTGAAGCTTCGGAGAATGAGACCGATGGCCTTCCAGATTGACCGCTTCCGGCCTGCTGTCGGCTCCGGAACGGCCCGCGCCTTTATCCCCGGGCCGAAGCCGGAATCGGAGAAGAAAGCTGCGGATCCGCCAACGAACTGAGGTGTGGGTTTCCTGATGACGGGAAGCGTGGCCCTTCCTGAAAGTCCGGTCCGAAAAAGATGGAGCAGTCCCGGGGCGATGATCCTCCTTTTCTGTCTGGCCCTGGGCCTGAGACTGATGTTTCTTCTGTCTCAGATCAGGCATAACCCGATTTTCTCTCATGTGATGATGGACGAGAAAATGCACGATCTCTGGGCCTGGCAGATCGCCACCGGGCAGGGATTCGGAGGGGATCCTTTCTTCCGGGCGCCGGGCTATTACGGTCTTCTGTCACTGATCTACCGGATTTTCGGTCATCAGGTCATTGCAGGGAGAATCCTGGGCTGCGTCCTGGGGAGTTTTTCGGTGTTGTTGATCCTCAAACTGGGGGAGAGACTCGGAGGGAGGAAGCTGGGCATGCTCGCGGGCCTGATCGCCGCGCTGTACTGGCCCCTGATCTACTTCGATGTTCAGCTTCTCAGTCCATCTCTGGAGATTTTTCTCAATCTGTTCATGTTCGAAGTGATTTTTCGGGCGCGAGAAAAATCATCCTCCGGCCTCTACCTTGCGGCGGGAGTGTTGCTGGGTCTTTCCGCCATCACCCGTCCGACGATCTTGAGTTTCGCCCCGATCCTGGCGCTCTGGGTCATGGTGGAGAAGGGTGGAAAGGGCGGGTGGAAGAAAAATCTCGTGGCGACACTATTGCTGAGCGCTGGAGCCCTTCTGTGTGTCATGCCCGTCAGCATCTACAACCTGGCCCACCAGGGTCAATTCGTGCTGATTGCGACCAACGGGGGCGTGAACTTTTTTATCGGCAATAATCCGCGCTCCAACGGAATGACGGCAGTTGTGCCCGGAACCCGCAAGGGCTGGCAGAGTGGATACGAGGATACCCATCGTCTGGCCGAGGAGGCCCTCGGTCACGGACTGAGCGAGGCGGAGGTCTCGTCTTACTGGTATCGAAGATCATGGCAGTGGATCCTGACTGAGCCCGGCGCCTGGCTGCGCCTGCTGCTCCACAAGTTTCGCCTGTACTGGAGCCCTCACGAGATCGGGAATAATCAGTCGATTTCTTCTGTAGCACGGCTCTCCTTTCTGATGCGGCTGCTGGCCTGGGCCGGTTTCCCTCTGCTCGCAGCCCTGGCCTTTCCCGGGCTGATTGCGGCCCGGGGCAGAGAGTGGGCTCTGCTTCTTCTCTTCGTGCCGGCAAATATGATGACGACGATTCTCTTTTTCTGTAACGCCCGATACCGCCTCCCGGTGATTCCCGTTCTGATCCTTCTTGCAGCGGGAGCCTGTGTCCGGATCTATGAGCTCCTTGGAGTTGGTGGGAAGTGGAAGGAAATTTCAGTCATGGGACTTGCCTCGGTGTCGGCCTTCTTTTTTGTGATGAGCAATCCGCCGGATGCGCGGGCCTATGCCCGGGATTCCGAAGCCAACCATGCACTCCAGATGGCGGTGGCCCTTTCCTCGGGCGGAGATCCGCAGGAGCGGGATCCCGGCGAGGCGAAGAAGTACTACGAGGAAGTCCTCAGGCTCTGGCCGGCATTCCCGGAAGCTTCCATCGGCCTGGCCGGGATTCTCCGGGAGGAGGGAGAGTTTTCCCGGGCCCGAAGTCTTCTTGATGAGGCCCTGAAGGCTCACCCGCATCACCGGGGTATCCTCCAGGCAAGAGCGGCAATTGAGTCGGCATCGGGGCAGACGCTGGAGGCGATCCGGGACCTGAATGAACTGCTGACAACAAGCCCGGGGGACGCCCCGCTTCTCCAGGAGCTGGGATGTCTTCAGGCGGCGGTTGGCGAGGCTGAGGCCGCCCGTCGGAATCTTGAAAGGGCCCTGGCGATCCGTCCTGAGCTGGTGAAGGCCAGGAGGTGCCTGGAGGCGCTTCCGAAGGAGCAGGCACCGCTGCCGCGCTAGCTCTCAACAACATCGAGAGCCGGGAAAGTGCTGTCGAAACCAGAAATATCTCCGGGCTCCGGGATGGATGGGGGAGAATTTTTCCCGACCGTTTTTCGTGGTTTTTCCTCAGTCCTCAACGCTGCCTCCTCCGCCGAGTGAAATCCCGGCGGGTTTGGCCCCATCCCGGCGGCGCGCGCTACGAGTCTCCCAGCGAGATGCGTTTGACGCCCTCCTGGGCTTCCCTGCGTCCCGGTCCGGGGGGACTGAGACGGGCCGCCTCCTCGAAGTGGAGAAGGGCTTCCCGAGAGCGTCCCTCCTTTTCAAGACAGGACGCGACCGCCAGTTCGAGATTCCAGGGGAGCTGTTGCCGGGAACTGATTAGGGGATTGAGGAGTGAGAGCGTCTCCCTGCAGTGCCCGGTCCGGTAGGCCGCTTCAGCAAGGGTGTCTCGAATATCAGCCCTCTGTTTCATTTTGGGCTTGAGGTTGTGAAGGATCTGGTATTCCCCGGCCCACTTCTTCTGCCGGTGGTAGAGGGAAGCCAGGGTCATTTTTGCATCGACAAAATCCGGTTGCTCCCGAATGGCTCTCTTCGCCTCCTGCTCCGCTCTGTCCAGCTTTCCCGAGCGGATCAGCGCGATGGCCAGATTGTTTCGGGCGGGGACAAAGTCTGAGTGAGCGTTGAGGATCGTCTCGAGCTGCTCGATGGCTTCATTGAGCTTTCCCTGGCGAATGAGGAGAATTGCCAGATTATTCCTGATCTCCGGATTCTCCGGTGCGAGGCCGGTTGCCTTTCGGAGAACAGCTTCAGCATCAGGCACGCGATTGGCCTGAATATAAGCCACCCCCAGGGCTGTCAGTTTTTTGGGATCCTCCGGCGCCGCCCGGACCGCCTCCTCGAGGTAGGGAATCGAGGATGCGGGATCCGTTGTCATTTGGATTTTCCCCAGGGTCGCCAATGCCCGGGCATTGGTCGGTTCACTCTTGAGAAGATCCTTGAGGACGGTCACGGCTTCCTGTTTTCTTCCCTCGCGTAACAGGAGATCGGCCAGCTGGAAGCGGGCTCGAGCGGACAGGGCGTCGACATCGAGTGCATGTCGGAGCAGTTTTTCGGCTTGATCCCGATGACCCTCGGCAAGCAACTGCCGGGCACGCTCCGAGAGCAGCACTGAATCGTCGGGCGCTTTCTCCAGGTGCTGTCGAATCAGCTCACGGGCCTCTTTGCTTCGTCCGAGGCCCATCAGGGCTGCGGATTTCAGGACCGTGAAGTTCTCGAATGCGCCCGAGGTGCCCTGACCGAGCTCCGCCAGTTCCAGCGCCTTCGAATAGTTCTTCTGACTGAGTTCGATCTGCGCCAGGACTTCGTAGGCGTCAGCGTTGTCCGGAGCCAGGGCCAGTGCCTTCTTCAGGCTTTCACGTGCCTCGGAATCTTTGTGCTGGAGACGGAGGACTCTCGCCTTGTGGACGAGCATGAGGACATTGTCCGGGTCGACCGCAAGACCCCTGTCGAAAGCGCAAATCGCCTCCTCGTTCCGGCCTGCTGCCACGAGGTTGAGGGCTTCCTCCAGCTGATTCTGGGCGCCGATCAGATCTCTGGGATCGGGAGGGTTCTTTCTCTCGGAACTTTCCGAGCCAAGGTAGCCGAGGGCCGCCAGCTGGTCGCGTTCTCCGGCGCTCAGCTGAATTCTCGACTCATGGCCTGATGAATTCTCGATGATCGACTTCAGTTTTTCCCCAAGATCAGTGGCGATATCCCGCTTTTGGAGGCTGAGATCGCGGAGTTCTTTCGGGTCCTCCTGAAGATTGAAAAGCTCTTCCCTGCTCCCTGAAACCAGTTTCCAGTCGCCTTTCCTCAGGGCGTAAAGGGGCGCCCAGCCATACTGATATCGGGGGAGAAGAGACTCCACCAGGATCAGGTGCTCCTTTTTCGGGTCCAGCCACGGTTTCGAAAGAACATTGACACCATCCTTCGACTGGGTGTTCGGGGGCTCAACTCCGGCAAGACGGGCCAGCGTCGGAGCCACATCGACGTTGCTGACGGTCGTATTGATCACTTTGGAATGGGGAATGCCGGGACCGGCGATGATCCATGGAATGTGGATCGTTGCCTCGTGAACGAGTACCCCGTGACTGCTCTCACCGTGGGCGCCGAAAGCCTCGCCGTGGTCGGCGATGACACTGAGGTAGGTCGAGTCGATCAGGTTCTCCTTCTCGAGTTCGTCAAGCAGACGGCCGATCTGAAAATCCGCGAATGCAATCTCGGCCGAATAGGGATCTCCCGGGAATTTCCGGGCAAAATCCGGGGGAGGGGTGAGTGGTGCGTGAGGATCGTAGAGATGAACCCAGCAGAAAAAGGGTGTGTCCTTCGGCTCTTGACGCATCCAGTCCAGGACCGAGTCCACCGTAAAATTTCCGCTCCTCGATGGGACGAGGACTCCCGTGTGCTGAATAACCCGGGAGAGATCATCGTCGTAGAAATCAAAGTGCCTGCCGAGGCCATAGCGACGACTGAGAACTTCAGCGCTGATGAAGGCGGCCGTCCGGTAGCCCGCATCGTGGAAACTTCCTGCCAGAGTCTGGAATTTCTCATCGAGGGCGAAGGTTCCGTTTGATCGTACACCGTGGTGAATCGGGTCAAGTCCGGTCAACATCGAAGTGTGGGATGGCAGGGTGATCGGGGCCACAGCTGAGGCTCTGAGGAAGCGGAGGCCGCGGGCGGCGATGCGTGAGTCAATATTTGGGGAGACTCCCTTCCTGCCGCCGTAGCAGCCGATGTGGTCTGCTCTGGTGGTGTCTAAGGTAATCAGCAGGACGTTGGCGCCTTTCTGCGATTCAACGGCGCCTTCGAAACTCTTCCGGGCAGAAGCGGCGGGCTTCTGCTTCATGCTGAAGATCAGGAGGGCAGCACCGATCCCGATGAGCAGCAGGGCCAATATCGTGTTTCGTGATTTCATCTCGCCTCCGTGGCTGATTGTTGGGGGGCCTCCACCTTCGCCAGGTGGCGGGAGTTCCCCGCACACAATAGCACTTCAGGCTTCGCTTCTCACAAGTTCTTCGCTCGAAAAGGAAGCCCCCAGTGCTTCTCGTACTCTGTGAATTCAAGATCATTGACTTGCCTGGAGTTGACACAGTGACCTTGGGGGTGGCACAATTCGCGTTGGAGTCTGGATCGAAGGAGGCCGGAGAAGGTCTCGCAGGAGGGGTCAGGGGAATGGCGAAACGTCTCAACACAATTATCATAGTTCCCCACAGCAAGGCAGACTTCCTCAAATTCTCGTTTTCCAGCCGGAGTTTTTTCCTTGGACTCGGGGTCGTTATTCTCGGTCTGATCCTCTCGGTGATTGCGATCGGCTACACCGGACAGGCGGTTGGCCGACGGGCGAAACTCGAAGAGCTGCAGCGGCAAAACAGGGAACTCGAACAGACCAATACACGCCTTGAGAATGCGGTCGCCGAGGTCCAGGCCCGTCTTGATGAGTTCGAGGAACGGGCTTCCCGGCTGGCGCTGGCCACGGGCATCGAGTCCGGTTCGGGCCAGGACGGGGCGCTGGGTGGACATGGCGAGCATGTCAGTGCGGGTGGTCCCTATAACCGGGTTCTGGAGAGCCCTCGGGAACTCGAGACCCAGGGCGATCTCATTGCCCGGAGGCTCCAGGCCGTCCAGGATGTTCTTGAGACCCAGGATACGCGACTGATTTCTACACCCTCGATTGCCCCCGTGATGGGAATCATCACCGACGGTTTCGGCAGGCGGAAAGATCCCTTCACGGGAAGGACCGCCTTCCATCGTGGTCTGGATCTCTCGGCGCGCCGGGGGACTCCGATCAAGGCGCCGGCGGATGGAGTGGTGGTTTTTGCGGCACGAAACGGCGGAATGGGCCGGATGGTGCGGATTTCCCATGGCTTCGGCTATACGACGGTTTACGGTCACCTTTCGAAAATCGAGGTCAAACCCGGCGATCAGATTCATCGCGGCGACGAGATTGGTCTGGTCGGCAATACCGGCCGTTCGACAGGATCGCACCTGCACTACGAGGTCCACGTAGACGGCAAAGCGGTCAATCCCCTCTACTACATTCTCGACGCCTACTGATTCAGCCCGAACTTCTCTCCAGGAATCGGAAGTCGCAGGTAAACTGTGCCGGAGCCGGCGCGGGAACCACGGTCTGCGCAGGAGTCGGGGTCGTCGTAGGCGCATTGAAAACATAGGACCTATAGGTCTTATAAGTCCTATGAACCTGCAGGGACTTCGCTCGGCATGGAGTGAAGAGTAAGGGGTGAGGAGTGAGGGGAGAACACTGGAAAGCAAGAACGATAGAGGAAAGACGAAAGACGGCCTCTTCTACCTTAGGGTAGTGGGACAGCGCTGTTTCCAGCGGCTGTTTTCTGACTCTCAAACTTCTTGAGAACCTTAGAGTGGAAGCGCCTGCGCTTTCGCGATCGGCCGGCTTTCCATCCAGGCAAAGAAAAAAACCCGCGCCGAGGCGCGGGTTTCCATGATGAGTGAAGAGGGGCTCAATCCCGCGGGTGCTGGATCTGGGCCTGGGCCGCCGCCAGGCGGGCAATGGGCACCCGGTAGGGTGAGCAGCTGACGTAGTTCATGCCGACGATATGACAGAACTCGACGGATGAGGGCTCGCCTCCATGTTCGCCGCAGATGCCGACCTTGAGCCTGGGCTTTGTCGAGCGGCCCTTCTCGATGCCCATGCGGACCAGCGCACCGACGGAATCCCGGTCCAGGACCTGGAAGGGATCGACCGGAAGAATGTTTCGATCAAGGTATTCCGGCAGGAATCCGCCGATATCATCCCGGGAAAAACCGAAGGTCATCTGGGTCAGGTCGTTGGTGCCGAAGCTGAAGAAATCCGTCGTTTCGGCGATGGCGTCGGCCGTCAGGCAGGCGCGGGGAATCTCGATCATCGTCCCGTAGAGATGTTCGATCTCCTCCAGGCCGTACTTTTCGCAGACCTCCGCGTGAACCTTCTGCGCCAGGGCCTTCTGAGCCTCCAGCTCGGCCTTCATCCCGACGACGGGAACCATGATCTCGGGATGGACCTCGAGCCCTTCCTGACGGAGTTCGACGGCGGATTCGAGGATCGCGCGGAACTGCAGTTCGGAAATCTCGGGATAGGAAATTCCGAGGCGAACGCCACGATGACCCATCATCGGGTTCATCTCGTGCAGCTCCTCGGCCCGGCGGTCCAGGGCCTCCATCGAAAGGCCGAGGGCCTCGGCGAGGCGCGCACGCTCAGTTTCAGAGATCGGCACGAACTCGTGGAGCGGTGGATCCAGCAGTCGAATCGTCACGGGCCGGGGCGCCATGACCTTGAGAGTGGCCTTGATATCCCGTTTGACGAAGGGATAGAGTTCTTCGAGGGCCTTCTTCCGGCCTTCGAGATCTTCCGCCATGATCATCTTGCGCAGGATGAAGAGGGGTTCCTCCGAGCCGGCACCGTAGAACATATGCTCGGTCCGGAAAAGTCCGATGCCTTCGGCGCCGAAGCCGAGGGCGGTCTGGGCGTCTTCCGGAGTCTCGGCGTTGGTCCGGACTCCCAGAACGCGGATGTCGTCCGCCATCTTCATGAAAGCGGCAAAGCGTGGATTCTCGGTGGCGTCCATCATGTCCAGGGCGCCTGCGTACACCAGGCCTCGGGTTCCGTTGAGGGTCAACACATCGCCCTCACTGAATTCATGCTCCCCGATCCGCAGCTTCTTCGCCTCGAGATCGATCTCCAGATCGCCGGCGCCGACAATGCAGCATTTGCCCCATCCGCGGGCCACGAGGGCCGCGTGGGAGGTCATGCCGCCCCTGGCCGTCAAGATACCCATGGCGGCACGCATACCCTCGACGTCCTCGGGGTTGGTCTCTTCTCGGACCAGCAGGACTGTTTTTCCCTCGGCTTCCCACGCGACCGCATCTTCTGCGGTGAAAACGATCTGTCCGACCGCACCACCCGGGCCTGCGGGCAGGCCTTTGGTCAGCGCTTCGGCCTTCTTTTCGGCCGCCGGGTCGACGATGGGGTGAAGCAACTCGTCCAGCTGATGGGGAGAGAGGCGCATGACGGCGGTCTTCTCGTCAATCAGGCCCTCGTCGAGCATGTCCATGGCCATATTCAGGGCCGCGGTCCCCGTACGTTTGCCGGTTCGGGTCTGGAGCATCCAGAGTTTGCCTTCCTGGATGGTGAACTCGATGTCCTGCATGTCGTGGTAGTGATGCTCCAGGGTGTTTCGGATCTCGACCAGCTGTCGATAGGTCTCCGGCATCGCCTCTTCGAGAGAGTGCAGATGCCGATTCTGATCGTTTTTGGTCTCGTTGTTGAGAGGATTCGGGGTCCGAATTCCGGCGACGACATCCTCTCCCTGGGCGTTGACCAGCCACTCGCCGTAGAAGAGATTTTCGCCGGTGGCGGGGTTGCGGGTGAAGGCCACACCGGTGGCGGAAGTATCACCCATGTTTCCAAAGACCATGGACTGGACGTTGACGGCGGTGCCCCACTCCTCGGGAATTCTCTCGATCCGCCGATAGGCGATGGCGCGTTTGCCCACCCAGGAATCGAAGACGGCACCGATGGCGCCCCAGAGCTGGTCTTTCGGATTGTCGGGGAAATCCTTCCCGAGGACTTCGCGAACCCTGATCTTGAATTTTTCGACGAGCTCCCGGAGTTCATCGTCCTGGAGGTCGGCGTCGGAGGTGTAGCCCCGTGTCTCTTTGACCTCCTCGAGCAGAGCATCGAGCTGTCTGCGGATGCCCTGACCCTCCTCGGGCTCAATCCCGGCGGCCTTTTCCATGACGACATCGGCGTACATCATGATCAGGCGGCGATAGGCGTCGTAGACAAAACGGGGATTCCCGGTCTTTTCGATCAGGCCCGGGATCGTCGAGGAACAAAGTCCGACGTTGAGGATGGTTTCCATCATCCCCGGCATGGACTGGCGCGCACCGGAGCGAACCGAAACCAGGAGAGGATTCTTCGGATCGCCGAAGCCCATTCCCATGATCTCCTCGACCTTTTTCATGGCGGCATCCACTCCGGCGTCAAGAGTTTCAGGATACTTCTGCCCATTCTGGAAATAGTAGGTGCAGACCTCGGTCGTGATGGTGAAACCCGG
>JANTFG010000016.1 GCA_024763555.1 Thermoanaerobaculales bacterium | reverse complement strand
GAAACTACCTCGAACGCAAACGCAGGGCCGATCTGATGGACTTCGACGATCTGCTGCTCAACTGGCTTCTCCTGCTGACGCGCTTTCCTGAGATTCGCCTCGAACTTTCTCAGCGTTTCGAACACATTCTCATCGACGAATACCAGGACACCAACCGCCTCCAGGCGGATATCAGCGAGGCCATGCTCTCGCCCGCCCGGAATCTGATGGTGGTCGGCGACGATGCGCAGTCGATCTACGGCTTCCGGGGCGCCGATTTTGAGAACATCCTCAGTTTCCCGGATCGCCACGCCGACTGCCGGGTCTTCAAACTGGAGACGAACTATCGCTCAACGCCTGAGATCCTCAACCTGGCCAACGCCTCGATTTCCCATAATCTCCGCCAGTTCAGGAAGAATCTTCGGGCCGTACGAGGACAGGGCCCAAAGCCGCGTTTTCTCAGTGTTCCCTCGCCCGATGCTCAGGCGGAGCGGGTCTGCGACCGCATTCTTGAACTCCGGGAGCAGGGCATGGACCTTGAGGAAATGGCGGTGCTCTACCGCAACCACGCCCATTCCCTGGATCTCCAGGTGGAACTGACCCGACGAAACATTCCCTACCAGGTCCGCTCAGGCCTGCGCTTCTTCGAGCAGGCTCATATCAAAGACGTCCTCGCCCACCTCCGCAGCGTCGACAACTGCCGCGATGAGATCTCCTTTTCCCGAATGGTCAAGCTGAGGGCCGGCTTCGGTCCACGCCTCGCCGCAAAGCTCTTCGCTGCCATTGAGGGCACTGATCCCCTGAGAAGGCTCCTGGAAACACCGGTCGCCTCCTACGCCTTTCCCCGGGTCGCGGCCTCAAGCCTCCAGGAGCTTCTCAAGTTGATGCGAGCCCTCTCCGAGGAGCGATTCCGGCAGACGCCCGGCGAATCGATCCGCCTGATCGTTTCGGAATTCTATTCGGCCTGGGCCCGGGACCACCTGGAAAATCACTCCTCCCGTCTTGAAGATCTGGAACAACTGGCGATCTATGCCGACGCCTACCCTGACCGGGAGACCTTCCTGGCGGAGATCACTCTCCTCAATGACCTCTCCGGAGAAGACAGCATCGGTGGGCCGCCGGACGAACAGCTCACCCTGTCGACCATTCACCAGGCCAAAGGGCTTGAGTGGAGAGCCATCTTCCTGCTCTGGCTGACTGAAGGTCGTTTCCCGGGCCCGCGCAGCGACGACGAGGAGGAGGAGCGACGGCTCTTCTATGTCGCCCTGACCCGGGCAAAGGACGAAGTGGAGATGCTCCACCCGATCATGGCGCGGGACCGCTACCGCGTCGATATCGTGCTCGATCCCTCGCGTTTCCTGCTCGAACTCCCGGAGGAACTCTACGAAGAACTTCACATTCACCCGCCTGAGCCCGAGCCTCTGCCGGCACTCGAGGAGGGCCGCTACCAGCTTCCGGACTTCCTGCCGCAGGAGCCGGAGGATGTCAACTGACGAAGCCAACCCGAAAGGCCATCTGTCGGGAGCACAGAAAAAGATCCGTTTCACCCTCCGCTGAGCGAGCACTCCGATCACGATCTGGAAAACGGCGGAGTTTCCGGGCGCCTCGCCGACACCCGGATTCGGCCTCGGCTTCAGTCTCAGGCTCGGATTTCCCGCGGCGGCCTTCGTCCTCAGGATTCCTGAAGAGCATCCCCCAGCATCGCAAAGGCGATGACCAGCAGAGCGATGGCAAGCCCCGGGAAAACCGAGACCCACCAGGCCTCGCCGAGAACCCGATGCCCCTCCTGCACCAGGCGACCCCAGGTCGGCATCGTCGCCGGCAGACCCAGCCCGAGGTAGGAAAGGGTCGCCTCCGCCAGGATGAGATCGCCGACCCTCAGTGCCGTATCCTGGGCCACGGGCCCACGCAGAGACGGCAGATAATGCCAGGCGAGCATCCTGTACCAGGGTGTACCGGCAAGCCGCGCCGCCAGAACATACTCGCGCTTCTTCAGGGAGAGGGCCTGCCCCCGGACGAGGCGTGAAAGCCCCATCCACGAAGTCAGACCGAGGAGCAGCACGAGGCTCAGTATTCCCGGGCGAAAAAGGGAGGCCGCCAGGATCAGCAGCAGGAGGGAGGGAAAGGCCAGCACCCCATCGACCAGGCGCATCAGAAGGGCATCCAGCCATCGCGGTCCGATCGCGGAACTCAGACCGAAGCCCAAACCAAGAAGCAGGGCCAGAAAACTGGCCGAGAGGGCAATGAGAATCGAGACACGGCCGCCCCGAAGCATCAGCCCCAGGAGATCCCGGCCGAAACGATCCGTCCCGAGCGGCGTCCTTCGGGTCTCACGGCTGAGGAGTTCAGACTCTTTGACCAAAGGTCCCGATGGGACAATCCGAATCCCGCCCGCTTCCTCAGCCCAGCTCCCCGTTGTGACTTCCTTCCCGGATTCCAGGACGAGGTGCAGGACCCGCGTCCCCGGAGGCAGAAGGGCGCCGTACTGCGGGTCCGCTTTGGGCCACGGACGCAGGAGAATCGGACCCAAGCAGCAGAGGAGGGCCATCCCCAGGATGATCCCGAGCGCGAAAACTCCGCGGAAGCTTCCTCCACCCCTCGTCATTCGCGGACCCTCGGATCAACCAGCGCATCGAGAATATCGGCCAGGAGATTCCCCAGAATCACGGCCATGGCGCCGACCAGTACGCAGCCCATCACCATGGGAAGATCCCGGGCCGTTGCCGCCTGCCATAAAACGCGGCCCATCCCCGGCCAGGAAAAGATCGACTCGATGACAACCGAACCGGAAACCAGGGCCGGAAGAGCCAAGCCGAGGAGGGTCACCACCGGGCCCAGGGCCGGGCGAAGACTGTGAACGATCAGAAGCCTCCAGGGCGAAATTCCCCGAGCCCGCGCCGCCAGAAGATAGGGGCTCTCCCGGATCTCCATCAACTGTGCCCTGAGATAACGCGCCGTGGAAGCCGCCCCGACAAGACCGAGGATTCCAGCGGGCAGAATCAGGTGTCGAGCCAGGTCCAGCCAGTGTCCGGGCCCACCCATCGGAGCACCGATACCCGTCATATGGGAGGCCGGCAGCCAGCCCAGGCGGAGGGAGAAGAAAAAAATCGCCAGCCCGGCCAGCCAGAAGGAGGGTAGGCTGTAGATCGTCAGCGAGAAGAAACTGAGGAGACGGTCCACCATCCCGCCTGCCCGCCGGATGGCCGACAGGGCAATCAGAATTCCGAGGAGAAAATCCATCAAGAGGGCGAGAGACATCAGGAGTATTGTCGGGCCCAGGGAACGACGCAGCACCTCGGAGACCGGCGCCTTGAAGAGGAAAGAGAGACCGAGATCGCCGCGAGCGAGGGCGCCCAGCCAGTGGGCGTACTGTCTCATCGGCGATTCATCCAGTCCGAAACGGGCTCGCATCTGCTCTCGTGCCTCGGGGGTCAGACGCGGATTATCAATGGCGTCGGCATAGGAGCCCGGCGCCAGGCTGATCAGGAGGAAGCTCAGACTGGAAACCAGTACGAGCATCAGGGGAAGAAGAGCCAGGCGCCTGAGAATGAGTCGACTCAATCGGCCTCCGGATCAATACTCCACTGTTCCAGGTTGAAATAGGGGGTCGCATCGTTGAGAACGGCGCCCTTGATCCGTCGGTGTATCGCATTGAGCCGACGGCTTTCGGCAAGAAAGACGTAGGGCTGATCCTCGACGATCAGGCGCTGGATCCGGAAATAGAGAGGCGCCTGCCGAACAAAATCAGCTTCGGCCGAGACCTGCTCGATCAGCTGATCGACCGCCGGGTTGGAATAGCCTCCGTAATTCGAGGAGGGCGCTCCCTCGGGCGGCGTATGCCAGAGGTCCTCGAGATCGATCTGGGTGGGTTCGACCCAGCGGTTGATCGCGGCATCGAATCGGCCATCCTGGAGGCTCCTGAGGAAACTCCCCCACTCCAGGCTCCTCGGAATGACTCTCACCCCGACGGCCTTGAGATCCTCTGCAATCAGCAGCGCAATATCCTGACGCATCCTGTTTTCCGCGTTTGTCAACAGCTCGAACTCGAAAATCCGGCCGTCCCGATCGAGAAAACCATCCCCGTCGGAATCCTTCCATCCACACGAGGCCAAATCACGTCTCGCCTCTTTCGGACTGAAGGGAATCGGCTTCAGGCTGTGATCGAAGGCCCACATCGTCGAGAGAATCGGCCCGATTGCGGGTTGTGCGTAGCCGTGATAGACCGTTGCAATGATTTGATCCCGGTTGATCGCTTCGCCAAGAGCCCGGCGGACCCTCCGATCGGAAAACAGCTCTTTCCGGGTATTCCAGCAGACATGCGTATAGCCGCGGTCCGGATAATCCACGAGGCGGTAGCGGGGATCCGCCGCGATGAATGCGGCATCTTCCGGGGGCACCGTGTTGAGAAAATCCAGCTCTCCAGCCTTCAGCTGCGAGACCAGGGCAAACTGGTCCGGAATGATCCGCCAGATGACATGGGAGATCTTCGTCCGGTCACCAGGGGCATCGTTCCCGTTCCGGGCGAGGCGAATCTCCTGCTGGGGCAGATGAGACTCGGGGCGGAAGGGACCTCCGGCCACGACCTTGTCCAGCCAGGAGACCGAGGACCACTTCCCAAAGGGAATCTTCTCCCAGGCATGGGCCGGCAGGATCAGGCCCTCATTGAGATCCATCAGCTGGTAGGGATAGACATGGTCGAAACTAACCCGAAGCGTATGGGGATCGATGATTTCCATCGAGTTGATGAAGTCCTTGGTGTAGGCGCCATACCAGCCGATCGCGGGGTCATGCTGGACCTTCCAGGTAAAGAGAAGATCTGCTGCCCCCATCGGCGCCCCGTCGCTCCACCTGGCCTCAGGGTCGAGGTGGAGCACAAGATCGAGATGATCCTCCGAAAACTCCCAGCTTTTCGCCAGAGCCGGTCGGAAGCTCGGTGGATGCTGCCGATAGTCGACATCCTCGACCATCAGCGAGGGATAGACCAGCGCAAGGAGATCCTCGCTGAACTTAGTCTCCGTCAGATAAGGGTTCCAGCTCTGAATATCGGCAAGCACCCCGATCACAATGGTGTCGGCAGGCCTCCTCGCCTGCTGATGTCTGCAGGAGGGGAGCAAAAACAGCGCCAGCGCCAGAAAAACCGCCGAAATCGGAACCATCAGATGAGCGTGTCTTTTCATCCTCAGATGATCATACCCCGCCCTCCCCATCCCGACCAGTCGGGATGGGTGGTGAGATCCCGCCATCCGGGCACACTGAGAAAATCACGGCGGGCCCCCACCCGCCGTGATTCAAATTCGGATCCAGGATTCAATCGATCAATAGGCCCATCCGGAACTATCGCCGGACTCAAAGCCATCCGAGAAAATTTCTTCGGAGAGTGCCCGGTAGCTCAGGCTGTCGAAGGCGGCGTTGAAGTCCGCAGAGGGATCGGATCCGCCGCCGGCAACAAACCAGATCTTCGCCGAATTCGCAGTCAGGGGACGTTTGGCGCCCACCCATGGGATCTCAACAAAGGCGCCGGCCGTATCTCCCGCCACACTTCGGGTCAGCATTTCTCCGACCTCGGTGCCGGTACAGCCCGCTGCGTCGTAATATGTCACGACAGCCCATGCCGCCGGATCTGGTATCGAATGATTCGCCAGCAGAACTTTGGCTCCGAGGCCCAGGACCTCGTCCTTTTCGCTGACATCGATAC
The DNA here is from genome assembly GCA_024763555.1 of Thermoanaerobaculales bacterium. Lineage (GTDB taxonomy): Bacteria > Acidobacteriota > Thermoanaerobaculia > Thermoanaerobaculales > Sulfomarinibacteraceae > JANTFG01. The sequence continues at coordinate 20,298 of JANTFG010000016.1, read as the reverse complement.
ACTGACTGAGACCGACGAGGGCATCCGCTCCGCTGACACCGGAAATCAGAGCGGAGCCGGAACTTGAGGCGCCGTCGGCATCCGCCGCATCAAAGGCGAAGAAGGCCGGTGGGGCATCACCGGTCGTCCATCCGCCAAGATCCGAGTCGAGATTCGGATTGAAGAGCAGATCGCTGCCATGGGTCTGGAAATCCAGAATGTAATCATCTCCTCCAACTCCATCTCCGTTCCCGTCGAGGGAATTGCCGGCAATATCACCAAGCGCCGTCGAGGCGCAGGCGAAGAAACGATAGCGGCCTTCCGGAAGAGCATATTCTCCAGCCGGATCGAGGCGTGCCATGCGGGTGTCCAGATCCCAGATCACCTGGTCGATGGGATAGAGGACATCGTCGTTTGCAAGCACCGAACAGCCCACCGTATCAAGCTGCCCGTCAGGCCCGGCTTCGACGAGGCGATAGCTCTGGGGATTCGTGACATCATCCGGGTCGATATCACCGCTGGGATCTTTCATGGGCTCACTGAACCTCACGAGGAGTTGGGTAATCGGCCAAACAGCAGTCTCACTCGACTGGATCGAGTGCCCCGGTGTGGACGAAATACTGTCGAGGAAGAGGACCCGCGGAGGCACATCATCCGCGATCGTATAGGGCCCCAGCGTCGCCGGCGAAGACCAGTTCCCAACGAGGTCTACCGTGCAGATATGGAAATACCAGTCCCCGTTTGGCAGGGGATCACTGCTGAGTCCCGTCGCCGAGGCGGCCAGGTTCACGACGCCTCCACAGCCCGTCGAGGCACTGTTGTCAAAAGCCGTCGCATAACCGACGACTCCCGAAGGCGCCGGAGGGCTGTCGACGGCAGGGGTCCAGCTCATCGTGATGATGCTGTCGACGCTGTCAACTCCCACGGTGTGGGTCGTGCTGACGATTCCAGTCGGGTTTGCCGGCGGCGTCGTATCAATGCCGTAGAAACCCTTGTGAACCGTTGATGTGCAGTTCCCAACGTAATCACAGGTCCTGAGGTGGAAATACCACTGCCCATCCGCAAGGACGCCGCTGCTCGTCGTATCAGTACCTCCGACATGCTCCACGTCGATGGTCTCGTCCGGCTCGGTCCCGCTGCCGGTGTCAAAGAGGACGGAATAACCCGCCACCCCGACTCCCGCATCACTCGCTCCGTCCCAACTCATCTCAATCTCCGACACGGCACTCCATGTACCCGCCGTGTGGCTTGTCGAGTGTAATGTGGGATCCACAGGCGCCGCCGTATCGGAGAACTGGAAGAGGATATTGTCGAACCACGCGTCGAATGGAAAGTTCTCGGTCAGTGGGATCTGAACCTTGAGGGAGACCAGGGCCGACTGGGCCGCCGCGGGCGCCGGCCCAAGATTGACGTTGATCGGCAACCATGCGCCAAGGGTGTCGTCAAGCACGACATTCGTCTGCTGTTCAGGGCCGAGAGAGCTTCCGCCGCAATTCGTCTCATCAAGATAAATGACCGATGCAAAGGCGCCGGAGACCCCGGGATCGCCCCCAAGACTCTCAGTGACGCGCACGACAGCCGAGAGGTAGAAATCCGATTGATCCCAGCTCGGCATTTCAACACACTGTGAAACCGAGAATTCATGATCATCACCGTTTTCCCGATGGATCTTGAGCGAACCCGAAGTCGCAGCGCCATCGGCATCCTCACTCGAATGGCTGATTCGCTCGGAATTCGACAGGGTCCATTCCGGCGCGAGATCCGGATCATCGAGGTTGGGATTGCGCAGGAGATTCGTCCGCTCCATCAGGAAATCCGCCTGGTAGTCGTCCCCGGAAAGACCGTCGCCGTCGCCGTCAAGGGGGTTGCTGTTGATGTCTTCCAGAGCCCCGGTCGAGCAGGCGAAAAGCCGGTACCACCCCATCGGCAGGGATATTCCTTCACCGACCGCCAGGGCAACCATCTGGCTTGAGGCGTCGTAGACAGCCGCACTGATTGGCCTTGACACATCATCCCCGCCGGGAGTGCCGCAGGCGTTTGTTTCAATGAGCCCGTCATTCCCCGCAAATACAAGCTGATAGTTGGCCGGATTACTGACATCGTGCGGATCGCTGTCGTCAACCGGATCGAACATCGGCTTTGAAAAACTCAGGAGAAGCTGCGTGATCCCGTTCTTTTCAGATGTGCCCAGGACCGATCTCCTTCCGGAGGGCGCTGACACCGAGGAGAGTTCAATGATTTTCGGCGGAATCGTGTCGTTGATGATCTCAAAGGGTCCGGCCGTACTCGGAGCGCTCCAGTTCCCCGCATTGTCGACAGCGCAGATGTGGAAATACCACTGCCCCGCCTTGAGTGTGAGGCTCGTGACATCACCAACTCCAACCGGGAGATCAATCTCCTGATTGCACTGGCCTTCAGAATCGTTGTTAAAAGAGTAGGAATAACCTGCCACGCCCGAAGGAGTCGTTCCCGGATCGACAGCCGGATCACTCCACCACATCTGGATGGTATCGTCATAACTTGGAGTTCCGATGACGTGTGAACTTGCGGTAATTACCACCGGCTCGGGCGCAAGGGTATCGATCCAGTAGGGACCGAGGTGCTGGGCGGCCGAGCAGTTGTTGGAATGGTCGCAGGTTCTCAGGTGGAAGTAGTGTTCAACGCCGTCGGCGAGGGTCGTACTCGAGGTCGAATGGGGATCGACGGTATGCGCGAGATCCGTCGTCTCATCCGGCTCGGTCCCGGCAGCGGTATCAAAGAGGAAGGAGTAGCCGGCAAGCCCGGAGCCCCCGGGATCGTCGACGGCGCCACTCCACTGCATCGTGATGATCGGAGCATTGGACCACTGAGACACCTGGTGGGTCGTACTGGCGACAGTCGGCGGTGTGGGCGCCGTCAGATCCCGCTTGAAGACTGCCACGGCATTATCACTGTAGCCGGTGACATAGACATTGCCGTCTCCCGGGCTGACGGCGAGAGAGGTCGGGCGGAAGAGTCCGTCGACACCACCGACTCCGTCCTTCTTGACCTCAATAAAACTCAGTCCGCCATAACCCGGGGAGCTCGCAACGGTACCGCGCTTGAAAACCGTCAGGGCATCGCTGAGATAACCGCAGCTGTAGACATAGCCATCGTCCTCACTGAGAATGACGGCCGAGGCGCCGAGGAGACCGTCTGCACCCGAATCGCCCTGAGAGACCATAGCTTCCCAGCTGAGAAGACCTGAGGCATCCCGGGAGAAAATTGCAATCGCGTTGTCGCTGGATCCCGCCACGTAGAGATGCGCGCCGTCTCCCGTAACCGCCAGGGCCGAGGCGCCGGCCAAACCGTCGACTCCACCCGCACCGTCCTTCTCGACTTCAAGGAAGGAAATCCGTCCCAGGGTCCCTGAGGAGGTCTCGGTGTCCCGCTCAAACACGGCGACCGCATTGTCGCCCTGTCCTGCAACATAGAGGTTTTCGCCGTCGGCCGAGACCACGAGATCAGTCGCCATGTGCAGACCGTCGACCACGCCGCCGAGATCCGAGGCATCATCGACCCCGTCTTTTTCCGCTTCGACAAAACTCAAGCTCCCATCAACGGCACTGCGCTCGAAGACAGCGACACTGGAGGAATGATAGGCCGCCACATAGAGAAACTTCCCATCGGGGCTGAGGGCTAAAGCCGTCGGACCGTCCAATCCATCCACGACGCCGCCTGTATCGCCCAGATCGTTCTGGCCGTTGACCTCGACTTCGACCAGGGCCAGGGATCCGTCGCTCGGATCGCGGGAGAATACCGTCACCGCATTATCGCTGAAGGCGGCGACATAGAGGTTGAGACCATCGGAACTGACGAGGACGTCCTCCGGACCTCCAAGACCCGTAAAGCTCGAGACAGCCCGACCGGTGAAGTCACTGCTGGTGTAGGCATGAAGAAAACTCAAGGCGCCCGTTGATGGATCGCGCTCAAAGAGTGCCACGGCGTTGTCGGCCGACCCGGCGACGTAAAGATGCAGCCCATCCGGACTGAGGGCCGACGCATAGGCGCCCGCCAGACCATCGACCGAGGAAGATCCGTCGACCTGGGCCTCGGTCCACATCAGGAACTGGGCTGAATCGACAATAATGCCCTGACCTTCCCCGTCGAGAATCGAGCAATTGACCGGGTCCGAGAGATTGAGAAAGAAGGTTTCATCCTCTTCGTTGAGTGTATCGCCAAGCACATCCACACCGACAGTTGTTTCCAGTGAGCCGACGGGAATCGTTCCCGTCCCGGAAGTCGACAGATAGTCCACTCCGGCGGTCGCCGTCCCGGCCGAGGTCTGATAACTGAAGCTGACCGGCTGATCCCACAGCCGGGAGGCGCTCACGCGGAAGAATACTGTCGTCGTACCGGATTGCGGTTCCGTAATCGTCACGTTGTTGATCGAGAGCATCGGGGGAGTGTCGTCATCAAGGATCGTAGCCCGCCCCTGGGGATCGAGGAGCACCGCATTGGAGGGATTGAGGAGATCGACGTAGAAATCTTCGTTATCTTCCGGCAGAGTCTCGCCGCAGGCGAGGATCGTGATCGTCGCCTCACTGTCGCCCGGAGCGATCGTCAGCATCCCGGAATCTGAAATATAGTCGATCCCGGCGCCACAGCTCGCTCCACCGACGGCCGTCCCGTTGCTCGTCACCCAGTCCGCCGTCACCTCTTCTTCACTCAGGGGGGAGAGGGAAACGGTGAACTGCAATTCGACCATTCCCGCATCACCCTCGACGACGGAGACGTCGTGGATGCTGAGGGCCGGCGTCGCCTCGATGTTGTCGGGGTCGACATCCAGTTTCTGAACCGTTCCACGCCCTCCGATCGTCACCTGTCCGGCAGGCGCCGTCTCGATCAGAATCGTGCCCGAGTCGCCCTTCCGGGCGGCATAGGAGAGTCGCTCTCCCACGGCATCCATCGGAACATGGAGGACATAGAGATCCCCCATTTCGGGATCCGATCCGATGGTGTAGCGAGCCACCGGACTCGTCGATCCCTCCAGGAGCAGGCTGACCTCCGTGCCCGCTGCAGCGGGTTCTCCGTTGATGCTGGCCGAACCGTAGATGATATGGTCCGGCTGGGAGATCGTGCCCGAGACGCTTCCGGCCGCGATGAAGCTCAGAAGGCACAGGAAGGCCGCGAGGGTCGATACTCTGTGGGATTTCATGGTTTCCCCCTTGATCTGGTTCATTACTCTAGTTTCCCGAATAGGCATAGGTTTCAAAGAAAAGCTTGATATCACTGACGCCGTTGCCGTCCCGTTCGCCGTTGCCTCCGGGGATCTCCTCACCATCAATGAAGGTGTCGAGGCCCTCCTGCGGGTCATAGAGCAGCGTTCCTCCCGGAATGATCAGCAACCACCGCGTATTCCACACCGAACGTCCGATCAGCCGGCTGTCGGAAATGATCTGCGAATCGTCGAAGGGTTCGGAAAAGTGGTAGGCACGGAAACTGGAGAAACGCCGGATCTCTCCGAAGGGTCCGCTGAGCATATCTTCGAGAGGAATCCAGGATTCGTCCTCGAGATCTCCGGCTCCGATCGGGAAGGGCGTCGGCAGAACCTGGTCGACGACGGTCCATTCCCGGGTGGCAAAATCATCGGCCGAGGGTGAGCGGAGAATATCGGCGCCCACCGGAACGAGGTAGACTCTCGGCGTATTGGACAGGGGCAGATCTTCATAGTTTTCAAACCAGCTCCCTACGCCGCGAATCTTGGTCGCAAAATGAGTCGGGTCATAGGCGCTGTCGCCCGGCCCCAGCGGCCAGCCGAAGAAATTCAGGCCGAAAGTCACCGTGGTCGGCAGCGGGATCACCAGTCCAGGCTGAGCACCGGCCGATTCCGGGGCAAAGGGCCGACAGTAGCGCCGGAATTCCTTGACCGACCAGAGGTCGTCGACGCGGTGCTCTTCAAGCACCTTCCGCCAGTCGGCATCGTGTTCCGCATCGTCCGGAATACGGAAGAGTTCCTGCCGCAGGGAGAAGCGATTGGTCTCCACCTGGGGATTATTGAACCCCATCTGGCCCTTGAGCACCGAGAAATTCTGTTTCATCCGACCCAGGGGATCGGCCAGGCCTCGGGAACCCGGAACCGGCTCGTGATTGAGAACCTGCCCGATGGATCGTTCGCGAATGATGTCGGTCAGGAATTCCTGGCCGGCCTGCGAATCCGTTCCCAGCAGGTTGGTCTCGTAATCATAGGCCGTGGCCGCCAGATAGGCGTAGCGAGCCGCCATATCAAAGGAAGAACGGTACTTCGAGAGCGCATCGTTACGGAAAATGCGGAAGGCCATGTCCTCGTAGCGATACTCCTGGACCGCAGCGGCCGTGTTTCGCCGCGTGGCGAAAAGGCCCGCGAGAACCCGCTGACCCTCGGCCAGGGTCTGGAGATACTTCTTCTGTGCCTGCTGCAGTTTTTCGGCCAGGGAATAGACCTCGGCCCGCATCACCGGCTCTTCACGGATCATGTGATCGAATTGCCCCTTCATGTTGAAGAGTTCGAGCCTGTCATCCTGAATCTGGGATTCAATTGCCGCCTGGAGCGGGATATCCTCCTTGGCCGCCTCCGTCACGTTGGCCGCCACATCAGCGGCATCGCCAATGACGTCGAAGACAAAAGCCGAGACCGAATCCGCCGTTTCCAGAGCGCATGAAACTGCGGCAAAAACATCGCCGCCGCCGGCCAGTCCGACGATCAGACTATCGGGCACGCATTCCTCAGAGGCCTTGAAGGTTTTTCGGATGCCATCCGCCACCCGCCTGGCGGCGATGGCAGCCGTTTTAGCCGTCTGGATTCCTGCATTGTACTGGTTGATCTCCTTGCGTTCATCATTCTTGATCTGGATCTGCTCTTCACGGATGTTGTATGTGACCTTCATTGTGTCGACGAGATCCCGGATATCAAGGGTCAGATTATTGTATTTACGAAGGGATTTCTTGAGTTCAATCTCGGCCTGGAGGATCTCCGCAAGGCAATCCTGCAGCCTGCCGGTCGCCCGGCGCGAACCCCATTCCTCCGGCTTCGGAAAGGCGATGCCGGCGTCTTTGGATTCCCAGACCTGGTATTTGACCTGCAGCGTCTGATCCTCAGGATCACCAAGATTGCAGCCGTCTCCGAAGGGATCGTTTCCACAGTCCAGACCGACGTCGTCTTCATCAACGAGATCGAAGAATCCGACACCGGCCGGCATCGGGTTGTACACGGCATTTTTGATCTTCGTCGGCTGGACCGGCTCCATATTGGAGTCGGGATCGTTGACGTTGATATCCAGCAGGGTCCCCTCGAGGGCCGGCGGATCGGTGTACATATAGTGGTAGAGATCGGGGCCGTCATAGCCGTCGGGATAGGTGGTATCGCCGTCATAGGGATATCCGAAGATCTCGATCAGCTGGTTCTTATAGTCCCACTCGTAGGAACGCGCATTGGCCGTCATATCCTCGTTGCTGTCCTGGTTGAAGCGCAGCATCCTGTTGAGCTGGTTGGCAAAATCCCAGACGGCGACCGCGTTGTCCATGGCATCGGTCGCTCGATCAAAGATCTGCTCGAAGTGGGTCTTTCCGGCATCGACCTCGGCCGGATCGATATCAAAGGGGACGACCCCTTTGGCCAGACCCAGCGGGTTCAGACCACGATCGGCCGCATCGACCTTGGCCTGGATGTCCTGATATCCCGTGGCGACTTCCTTGAGATCATCGTTGTGTTGACGATCGATCCGCTGGATTCCCACATGAGAGGGATCGGGATCTTCAGCCAGCAGAATCGCGTTGGCCGTGATCCAGTCGAAATAGGCGCCCATTCCCGCGCGCTTCCCCCATTCCGAAAGTCCCCAGGCCCTCTGCGGATCACTGTCCTTATAACCCTGCCACTGACCACCCGGATCCTCGACGTAGTTTTCACGATAGCTGAGATCGACCAGGTCGACGCCGACCTTCGCCTTGGCCGCAGCGACCCTGGCGAATTTTCGTTCGTCAAAATAGTCCACCTGGATCGGGACTCCGGCCACCAGCACCGCCTCAGGCCGGGGATCCCAGCTGAAGAAGGGATGGCGCAGAAGATCATAGTACTTGGTGATCGCCGTCAGGTAGTGACCCCAGGCATCGCCGTGGCCCTGAGGATAGAGGATCTTGGCATCCTTTTCATCGATCACACCGTCGAGATAGACGTCGTAGATATTATAGGAGAGCGCATAGGCGACCTCCCCTTCGCCGGAGGTGAAATTCCAATAGAGCCGGTTGTACACCGGGGGCGCCGCCACGGGTCCCTGAGAATCGTCCCGGCCCCTCAAGAGGGCCAGCTCTTCCTCGAGCAGGGAGGATTCCTGGTTTTCGAAATTGAAAATCGTCGGCGCCAGGGAACCCAGACCGTAGGTCGGGTTATCCGTACTGATGCCGACCGTCGGATCTAAAGCATCGGCATAGGCCTCGTTCCCCAGCAGAGTGTAGAAATCGACAATGCGTGAAGCCACGTTGAGAATCGCCGCGTTGGCGGGGCCGTAATCCACCGGAGGAGAGGCGTCGATGGAGAGCTTTTCAGCCCGCCTCAGGACCGTCTCATAAGCCTCGATCAAACCGACATTATTGATGTTATCGGGATCGGGATTGAGGGCGATATCACCCTCGTAACGTGGCCCCAGCTGCATCAACATGCTCGCGAAAGTATTGGTCGGCGCCTTGTGGAATTCCTTGACCCGGGTTTCAAAGGGATTGAGACCCCGAACGACGCGCTTGACCCATCCTTCGGCAAGCTGCGCCCGCGGTGAAAGAGGCGTGCCGCCCGGTTGACCCGCCCAGACACTCCACTCCGACTGATTATTGCAGGCGGGCAGGCCCCGGTAACGCGCGACAAACCAGTTGTCGGAAAGGGCCAGAATGTTGGCGCCCCCGATCGTGATCTCATTGGCGCCCATGGGATTGTCCAGGGAGAACTTGAACCAGCCGTTCATCTGGCCGTGTTCCGGGTCGGGCAGCGGCGTCGGAGGAGTGCCGTCTTCATCCGGGTGGTAGTACCACTCGAATTCAAGATTGTCGGCCTGTCCGGCGAAATCGCCGCTGTGGCGCAGGGTCAACTGCTCGTCAAAGACATTGTCCGACTGGATGACCTTGATCTCGCCCTGGTAGGTACTGAGCAGCTCCGGCGGATCGGCATCCTCCGGGTAGCGCAGGCAGCCGATCTTGATGATGTTGAGACTGACCGGCAGGGGCGCCAGCGTCGGGTCATCGTTGAAGACCACGGTGACATAGCCGGTATCCTGGGCGAATCCCGCCGTCAAGGCATGTCCGGTCCCGAGGCCGTCGATATCCTCTGGAATACCATCGGAATTCGCATCCTCGAAACCGATGAGATTCGCTTCATCGATCGTGCCGTCGGGCGCCGGGCAATGGGGATTGGCAACCCTGATATGGGTACCCTCAAAATCGTAATCTTCAAACTCAACGGAACAGGAGTCCGGCCTCGTGAGATCCAGCTGCCCCGGATTTCGGCTGAGCGCGTACAGCTTGTCCATGCAGGCATCCCAGTTCGAGTCGGCGCTGATCTCTTTCAATTGATCACGCTCCCGGGCCGTCAGCACATTGAGAAGAACCAGCGCTTCGCCGGCGCCGGAATCATCCACGGTACCCTTGAATTTCAAGCGGTGATTCAGGGGATCATAGCTCAGGCGGCTCCTGAGAACGTAGGGCAACTTGATCAGCCCGTCGGCCGATCCGGTAATATTCTCCTGCCCGGAGGTATCGAGGCTGTGGGCGATATCCGAAGGAAGGCCGCCCAATCCGTAACAGGTGTCGACCTCTTCAGGCGAGGGAGGATCGCCGGGATCGAAGTAGAGACTTCGGACCTTGAGCGGCTCGATCAGACGGACCAGTCGATGGTCGGGATCGTAGTTCCCCTCGGCCAGTTCTCCCTCGTAGGCCTCGTCGTAGACCACTCGAACAGCGGCCTGATTGAAGATATTCGGCAGACCACGCTTGGGTTTCAGCAGGGTCTCTCCGACTTCAAGCGTCGGCACATCCGAGGGCCAGGTGATGCTGTAGAGCACATCGATGGGATCCTCGGGGTTGGCCGAGCCTCCCTCCGACTCCGGCAGTCGTGCCAGCCATGGAACACACTGAGCCTCGGCCACATCCGGAGTGTCGTCGTTGTCCAGATCATAGAAGAATGTCGGCTGCAGAGGATAATGGTATTCGACCGCTCCATCGCCGGCCGATTTTGCCCAGAGCTGGTCGGCATAGTCCCGGAAAAACGGCGCCGGCGGCTGCGGGGCGCCATCCTTTTCCCCGACAATGTGGCTCTCGGCGCATGATGGAAGAAGCGAAAGGGGATAGGGCGGGGAGACCCTGGTTCCGGCCGTCCCGCTGTACCTGAAGGAGTCGAAACCGGCCCCGGTTCCCAGAACCTCAAAGACCCGGAATCTCCACTTCGAAGTCTGCGGATCGCGATACTTGAGGAGGCAGTAGGGATCGGATGCCGCCGAGAGATCGTCGGCGAGCCTGCTGCCGAAATCAGCCCGAAGCGCGAAGAGAGCCTGCATTCCGGTCCCCGTGTTCGAGGGGGCAAAGAGCGCGTGTTCGTCGTTCGGGTTATAGCCCGGCTGATTGACATCCGCCTGGCTGTAAAGCTGCATGGAGGGATAGGCGAGTGGATCCAGCGGCGCCTGGCCGAGCACCTCTGAGCCCTGCTCGGAGGCGACAATAATCTTCTCCGGATTTGTCGGCCAGCTGCAGTCATAATGCACCGGCTTGACTCCCCAGTACACATTCTTGAAGTTCTTCCTGTACCAGACGACGACCATGTGTTTTGTGGAGTCCTGGGGTCGAAAAGCGCTGACACGGTTGACCGGAATGATCGTCCCGGTCCGGGCCTCACGGTCATAGATCGAGGGGTCGTAGAAGGCATTCTGATTGAGAACATAGCCGTTCCGACCGATTTCATCATGATCGGTATCAGAGATTTCCTCGCCGATGGTCCATGCTTTGTCCTGGACAAAGTCGGGCGCGAGGCTATAGCTGAAACTCCGGACGACTTCCGTCGCGACCTCGGTAGATTCGCCGATGGTATAGAGCACGACTGAATAGCCGGAACGCCCGGCCCTGAAGACTTTGGACTCGTCCACCGAGGCCTGGCTGGAATCCACTGCCGGGTTGACGAGACTCAGGTAGGAATAGCCGCCGTCGGGGGGTTCCAGCTCGATCGGAGAGCCGACGATATGCACCTGGTAGCAGGAGCCGGAATCCTGTGGAAGACAACGTTTCTGCGGCCACATGATGCTGCCGACCTGGGGAATGCGATCCGTGTTCAGGGGATCCGAATCGACATGCCAGCGGATCTCGATCTGGCCGGTCGGCTGAAGGGCAAAGAGCTTCCCCTCGTGACCGACGACGCCGTCCTGAACCCACAAAAAGAGCTGTTGCGACAATGCATCCACCTGAACTCCGTTCTGATAGAACTCGGGTACAGCCGTTGGGTGGCTGGTGAAAGCCCCCTCCGGTGGAATAACTTCGTCGCCCGCGTTCCAGCCTTCCAGATTGGACCACTCCTCCGTGACGAGATTGGCGACGAAGGCGTCGCTGCCGCCCGAACTGCTGAGACACTGTTCCGGGGAGGTGGCGCAGTCGTCGGCCCCAAAGGATGCCTGACCTTCAAAGGAACCGGCGACATAGAGGTCAGCGACCTGAGGTGATCCGTCGACGGTGATGATTTCGCCCGAGGTGTCGATTGACCCGCCGATGTCGTCGCCCGGTCCACCGGCCCGTTTGGCCCACTGCCAGAAGAGGCTGCTGTCGAGTTTGGCGGCGAAAACATCCTCTCCTCCGGCTGAAGTCAGGGTCGTTGCGCCGAATTGGGGGGTGCCCTGGAATGAGCCGGTGATGTACACGGCGCCTTCCTCGTCGAGGGTGAGGCCAAGCCCCTGGCCGCCGTGGGCCGAGGCTGCTGAGAGCCAGTCGGGCCGGTGGGCCAGTTGTTGGAACTTGGCCACCGCGGCACCCGTATTCGGGAAAACGATGCCCGATTCAAGGCTCGTGTTTTGAATGGCGGTACCGACGAGCACGACCTTCTCGCCATCAATGTCGATCGCGCTATCGTTAAACACGACCGTCTGCGGCTCCTGGTCCACCCAATCCCAGCCCGGCGGATGAAGCGCAGGCTCGGGATCGAGGGTGTTGGACAGCCTCGCGACCAGCGTGAATTCGTCGACTGTCTCTAAATCGGCGGAAAAGATCAGACCTCCGTCGTCATAGAGACGCACATCATCGATCCACCAGCCGGTCAAAGCGATCGAGTGGTCGGTAGCATAGCGCCAACGGAAGCGAAAATTACCGCTGCCAAGAAAGTCGAGGTCGGCCCGGCTCAGCCACCAGCCACTGTACTCACCCGACCACGCCCAATTACCCCCAATCGGGTTCTCGCTACTGTCCCCCAGCATGCTGTTGTAACCACCCGAGCTGAAGTGATCCCGGGGGAACATCTGCCAGGAGCCTCCGTCCTTGCTGTACTCCAGTCGTCCTCCGTCGTAATCGGTCTCCGATTTCATCCAGTGCCAGAACTCCAACTCCGGGTGGGCTCCGGCCGACAGGTTGAAGCTCCGGTTGAGATACAGGCTCTGGTCGGTCACGTCATCGTCATCAGGTACGAAAAACGAGTGGTCGGAATCGTGTCCAACATCACTGACGAGCGACCAGTTGCCGGACGGGATGAAATCTCCTGCGCCCCCCGAACCCCAGCGTGCCGAGCCGGTTACGAAAATCTCGCCCCGGGCGTTGACCGAAAGCGTACGAATCTCGTCACAGCCCTCCCTGCCGTTCTCAAAATCCTTGACCCACATCCAGTTACCTTCGGTATCGATCCGCGCAACAAAGCTGTCATAACGATCCGAAGTCGAAGAACAATTGCCGTTGTCCAGGGGTCCGATCTCGAGGTTTCCGAGATCATCATAGAGCCCGAAATCACAGGTGTACCTCCCACCAAGAAAGATTGAAGCGGGAACCGGTGGGACGGCGCTGTCATCGCCCGGATGGAAGTCGATGGCATGGGATTCATCGGCGTAGCGTCCTCCGGCCCTGCGCACCCAGACCCAGGAGCCATCCGTGCCCAGCTTGGCCACGAAGATATCGGAATAGGCGTCCTCGGCTTCCAGCGACAGCATTCCCGTGCCGCCGAAACCGGCCGAGGAGAAGTGGATCGTGCCATGGAAAGAGCCCGTGACGTAGACGTTCTCAGACCCGTCCAGAACGATCGCACTGAGTTCGTCGACGCTGGCGCCTCCCGCGGAGGCGGCCCATTCGACCAATCCGGCCTCGGAATAGCGAATGACAAAGACGTCGGAGGAACCTTCCGAGTTCAGCTCTTCACCCCCGAAGTCGGCCACTCCCCTGAAGTTCCCGGCCTCATAGACCGCCCCCGAGGGCGCCACCACGACCTTATTGCCCTGATCGTCCCCGCTCCCTCCTCCCCCGACGGGCCATGCCGCTGAGGAAAGGGAGGCGGCGCCAAGACAGAAGATCATCATCAGAACACGGCAGAAGTTCTTGAGGTTTCGCATATCTGCGCTCCATCTGCGGAATTGAGTATCCATCGCCCACACCCTACTGGTTCAGCTCGGGGACACCGGCCACACGACGCAGGCGGAAGCTCCCTCCCACATAAATCGTGTTCCGGTGGAGACCCGTAATTTCTTCGGAGTAGCTTCCACCGAGCAGGGAGTCTCCCCACTCCGGATCCGTCTTCCCGGAAGGATCCGTATCGGAAAAAACAAATCGGATATGACGTGTTATCTCATAGGCTTCCTGCTTTGGATTGAGGAATTGAGCATCGAGATTGTCATGATCGGGGTGGTAGCGATCGTAAAAAGGGTTGGTTGGGAAACTCGCGCCGAGGCTCAGCGTAACCTCAAGACTCCCGGACAGACCGACCGCTCCGCTCATCTCGAGATACTCCTCGGGAAAATCGTAGGCGACCGTCGACAACCTGATGCCGACGGGAACCCCATCCCTCATTTCAACTCCGCTGAACTGGGGAATGAGATCCTCGTTGGTCACGAGCACCGCGTGTCCGGGAGTCTCCGTCTTCAAGAATCCCGGATTCTCCGGATCGGGGACCATTGTTCCGTCCTGCCACATCTCAATCACTTCTTTGAGCAGCCGCGCCACGCCGTCGGAGTCCACATGGATGAGAAATCTCAGCGGGAGGACGCTGGATGTTTCCTTCGGAGTGCTTCCACCCATCTGGGCCTCGCTGACCGCATTGACGAGCACCTTTCCCTGCCAGAGTCCCGCATAGGGACTGATGGTGCTCCGGGCCTTGGCGGCCTCGCCCGGAGGAGGGGCGTGGTAGGAACGCGCACTCACCGGCACCAGGCGCCGATCCCCGAGTCCGTTGAAGATCTCCAGGATTCCGTCGGCCTCGTCCGAGGAAAGTTCCGCCCTCCGCACGCCGAGACGCAGCAGAAGCTCCTGGCCGGCCGGTGCCGGCATGGCATAGCTCGAGGGCAGATTCGCCCATGTTTTTCGTCCCGTCTCCTCATCTTCAACGATCAGCGAAAGCGGGACCGGGCTCTGAGAAGCCGACTGGAGAAGGGTGATATCGACATCTACCGTGCTCCGGTTGCGGACAGCCAGGGACTGGGAATTCAGGGATGAACCGAAATCCATCCGATCAGCCCAGTCGACGCTGACCTCCATGACTCCGTCAAAATCAGTTGTTCCCTTACAGTAAACCCAGTAGGCGGCTCCCGAGGCGATACTCTCGGAATAGGGATGCTCGACCAGCGTCCAGTCGCCCAGGGGTCCGAGACGGTAGATCGGCTGCCCCTCAAGGGCCGCCCGATCGGCAAAATAGGCGCCGAAAGTCGGCGGATGATCCGGATCGACGTGAAAACCGGTCAGGTTGAAGGAATCCGGCACCCAGCTCATAGACCTCAATGAAGGTGCTCCGTGAATGGTCCACGTCAGGGATTGACTGCCGTCAAGCTTGATCAGATAGGCCTGGTTGGCCTTCAGGATGAAGAGATTGCTCAGAAAAGCCTCCGGTCGCGGCCTGGGAAAGTAGCCTCGCCAACCCGAGGTTTCGATCATATTCTCGTCCGGGTTCTGGATAAACTTTACGGTATTGTCATCGGGCATCCAGGTCCAGACACTGGCCACCGGGATTCCGGCAAAGGCCGCTTCGACCGCGGGATTCTCCGGCGTAACTTCCAGATAGACCGCGTTCCAGCCGGGTTTGAGAAGAAACTGCTGCTCAAAATCCGCGCCGGCACGGGCCGGGGCCGGCGTCAGAGAGAGCAGGAGTATGGCAGAGGCGATCGACCGGAGCGCAATTCCGGAAAAACTCGATGCCCTGATGTCGCCTAGTTCGCTGAGCTTCATGACTTCCTCCTCAATCCGCCGGCACCGGGGGTGGACCCCCCGAACCGCTTTCCACCACTGCCGGAGACGGCATGGACTCCAGGACAGCCTCGTCGATGTTGATCCCGGCCTGCGTCATCGTCTCCTCGATGAAAGATTTCCCTGCCTCCTGCCGTTTCTGCTCCAGCAGGCGATGTCGAATTCCTGCTTCAAGCTCTTTCAGAACCCGCAGGGACTCCTTCTCCCGGGCGAGCAGACGTACCAGGTAGAATCCCTTTTCCGTCTTCACGATCGGTCCGATCTCTCCTGGCTCGGAGAGATGAAAAATCGCATCGACCACCTCCGGCGCCCACTTGTAGCGCCTGGAGGGGTGCTGCACCAGCCACCCGATCACACCGCCCGTATAGCGGGTTGCCCTGTCATCTGAATATTTGCGGGCCAGGGCGCCGAAATGCAGCGTCCCCGGGTCGAGCTTACGAGCCTCCTTGAGAGCCTCTTCGGCCCGGCGCTCGAGTTTCCTGCGCGTCTTTCCGTCCGCGTTCTCAGGCACCGCGATGAAGATGATGGCCGCCTTGAAGCGAGCAGGACGGGCATAGTCCTCCCGGTGCTTGGCATAAAAGGCCGCCACCTCCTCATCCGACACCGAAAGGCTCTCAAGCCGGGACTGGAGATCGACCTCCTGCATCCTGGCGACCATCGCCTTTTCAAAAGCGGCCCGGACCGCAGGATCTTTCGCAAAACCCTCCGCCCGCGCCCGGCCGACAAGCGCACGCTGCCTGATGATCTCGTTCAGCAGGGCACGACGCGATTCGGCCGTGGCATAACGCCCGGGCTGATTTCCTCCCCGACGAAGCATCTCGGCCTCGAAGTCACCGAGGGTGATCCGCTCGCCCGCCACGGTGGCCAGGACGGGCGAGGCGCCGAGCGTCTTCGGGGGCTGAGTCTGAGCCTTCCCCGGAGTCGGGCACGCAAGGACCAGACAGAGCAAGGCGCCGCAGGGGAGAAAGAGACGATGCTTCATTCGATCGACCATGCTCACTCCCTCACCGTCCCGGCCTCGCCGGCTGGAAGAGCCATGCCTGCCGGCTCAAGATCCTTCGACAGGCCGACGGCACCGGACCAGAACAAAGTATCGCCGCTCTCAAAGCCGTCTGAGAAGACGGGATCTCCCCCAAGAAGGGGATCACTGTCCGTCGCAGAGTTATTCGATGGAACCGGGTCGCTTCCCGGAGAAGCCAGCGCGATGTCGACCGTATTTTCGATCAGGCTTGAAATGCCTGGATCCAGGCTCGGATCTACCGCGCAGTTCACGGAATAGCTGATTTGCTCGCCCGCCGGAACGTCCGCAGTATCCGTGAGAACATTACCGACTCCATCGCTGCAGAAGGCCGCCCCCGTCGGCGTGCAGCTCCATTCGACCGAGATCAGTTCAGGCGGGATCAGATCGCTGACATCAACCGCCGGAGCATCGCTGGGACCGGCATTCGTCAGGACCATCGTGTAGAGCAGGTCTTCGCCGGGATAAACAAATGACACCCCATTCGTCTTCGTGATCTGGAGATCACTCTCGGCAACGATGTCCGTATCCTCGAAGGCCGAGTTATCACTCAGGTCCGGATCAAACCAGGACGAAACCACCTCGACATCGTTGGTGATTCTTCCAATGGTGGAGCTGTCCACCCTGACCGTGATGCCATAGGCTTTCGATTGACCGGCACCGATCGTCCCGAGGCTACAGTCAGGAAGACCCACCGGATCTTCGGCGCAACCCGATGATGAGACAAAACTCACACCGGAAGGCATCGAATCGCTGACTACAACATTTTCCGCGTCATAGGGCCCGGGGTTTGTCACCGTGATCGTATAGCTCAGTTCGGTCCCCGCGACGACGGGATCTGATGCATCGACTTTCCTCACCGAGAGGTTCGCCCAGGGCTCAACCGTGGTTTCCTCAGTCGTTGTGTTATCCACCGGGTTCGGATCGGCCGAACTCGTCTGAACCGAGGCAGCGTTGGTGATCGTTCCCAGCGTCCCCTCGTCGACATTGACCGCGACGCTGATATTCGCCGTCGCGCCCCTGGGAATCTCCCCAATCGTACAGTTTGGAATGCCTGCAGGATCTTCCGCGCAGCCGCTGGTCGATACCAGGCTGACTCCGGCCGGGAGATTCTCCGTGACCACGGTATCGTGGGCATCGGAAGGCCCGGCAGAATTGGACACCGTGATGCTGTAGTTCAAGGGATGTCCGGTGACGACAGGATCGACATCGTCGGTCTTGGCAATCGCAATATCGGCCACCGGGGTCAACGTGTCGACATCCGTCGCGACGTTATTGGTGGAATCGGGGTCACTCGGACTGACGCCCGGAGTTCCGTCGTCGATCAGGATCTGGACGGAGGCCGTGTTGACCAGGGAACCCTGAGCTGCCGGATCGACATCTCCCTGGAGGGTGTAGAGCACCGAAGCTCCGGCCGGGATCGAGACCTCGTCCAGAATATCTCCCGAAACCGGCCCCGCCGTACATCCCGCACCGCCGGATGCCACGCAGCTCCAGGAGGGATTGAGCAACTGCGCCGGAACAGTATCCACCACCCGGCCCAGACTGAGACTCGAAGGACCGAGGTTATCGATTCCGATCAGGTAGCTCAAGGGCCTTCCCGGGACAACCTCGTCGATGCCGTTGCTCTTGGTGATGCTCAAATCGCTGACGGCGACCACGGAATCGGAATCCGTCGCCACATCGTTCTCAGGATTCGTATCCTCTCCCGGCGCCGCGGCGGCGACCGCCGCGGTATTGGTCAGGGGAACTCCGGTCGAGGGATCGAGGACACAATCGAGGACATATTCGATCGAGGCACCGGGCTCAATGTCGATCACCTCATTGAGGACATTGCTCCCATTGACAGCACAGGCAGCGCCGTCCGAACGCGAGCAGGTACAGGCCAGCAGGTTTGAAGGCAAAACATCATGAAGCGTGGCGCCGTAGGCCAGCGCCGGGCCGGCGTTGGAAACCACGATACTGTAACTCAGCGGCAAACCCGCAATCACCGTTTCCATCCCGTCGCTCATCGTGACGCCGAGATCGCTGCGGATCAGGATCTCCGTGTCATTGTCAGCGGCGACGTTGTCGCCCATGTTGGGGTCTTCGAGAGGAGAGACGACACCAGCTGCATTCATCAGCGTTCCCCGTGCGCCGGGGTCGACCGTCCCGTGAATCTCGAAGCTCGCTGAGGCGCCTGCCGCGAGGTCGATCGTCTCGTGAATCTCTCCCCCGGCATCCGGAACTCCCGATGCCGCACATTCCCCTTTCGCCCTGCGGGAAATGAGGCTCAGTGAATCATCGCCTTTCGCTGCGACAAAGACTCCTGAGTTATCCGGCAGAACGGCCAGGCCGCAGGCCCCGTCCAGGGAGTCCACACCCGGTGTTGCGTCACGGATCACTTCCACCGGGCTCAGACTTCCGTCGTTCCAGTCCCGCCTGAGAAGTGCCACGGCATCGTCGTTGAGGCCGGCGACGTACAGGGAGACGCCGTCGGGGCTCAGACTGAGGGCGGTCGCGCCGTCCAGACCTTCAAATCCATCGACGCCGTTCCTGTAGGCTGCGCGGAAACTCAGCCGACCGAAATCATCAGAACTCTCGTCGGTGTTGCGCTCAAAGAGTACGACAGCATCATCGGCGAGGGAAGCCGCGTACAGAGACACTCCTCCCGGACTGATCGTGAGAGCACGGACAAAATCAAGCCCGTTGACGGTCTGCGTGCCCTGGATCTCCAGATTATGGATCACCTGAAGGAAACTCAGCGTTCCGGTGCTGCGGTTTCGCTCGAAGACTGCGACGGCATCGGCGTTCTGAGCCGCAGCATAAAGTTGCGCGCCGTCGGGGGAAAGGAGGACGTCCCTCACCCCGTCGAGCACCTGCAGCGGAACATCGTCGCTGCCCTCCTTCTTCCGTTGGACGTAGCTCAGCATTCCGGTCGATGGGTCTCGATCGTAGACCATCACGGCGTCGCTGTCGGAGGCCGCGACATAGACATTGGCCCCATCCGGACTGACGGCGACCGCCACCGCGCCTCCGAGCCCCGGAATGGGATTCGAATCGCTGAAATACTCAAGAAAGTGCAGACTCCCGAAATCCGGCGCATTTTCGTCAGACTCGATCTCGAAAACTGAGATCGCATCGTCATCCGATCCCGCCACGTAGAGATGAGCCCCATCGGGAGAAATCGCCAGGCCCGCCGCACCGGCGAGACCGTTGATCGTCACGCCGTCGGCCATGTCTCCCTCATGAAGAAGCTGGATTTCCTCATAGACTCCGGTCGAAGGATCTCTGCCGAAGGTGCTGAGGGCGCCCGCCGTCGATCCCGTCACGTAAACGAAGCGAGCCCCGCTTTCGCCGCCGGGACCATCGGGATCGGGGCTGAGGACCACCTGGACCGCGCCATCCAGACCATCGATGCCGTCGATGCCGTTGACGAAGACATCCTCCAGGCTGAGGGCGGAGTCGGCGATACAACTCCAGTCGACGCTCCCCTCCTCGAGGCCGGCCTCTGTCGCAGGAAAGATCGGCAGGACGTCGCTGAGTTCGGCGCCGTAGACATCGCTGGGACCGTTGTTGACGACCCGGATCGTATAGCTGAGGTCCTCTCCGGCATTGACGCTGAGCAAACCGTCGTTTTTGCTGATCTGAAGATCGGCCTGCGGCGTCATGCCGTTGTCGGAAGTCGTCGAGACGTTATTGCTCTCGTTCGGATCGATGACGCCCGGTCCCGGGCTGACCCGGGCCGTATTGACAAGCGATCCCGTCGCACCGGCTGAAACATGTCCTGTGAGGGTGTAGATCGCCGTGCCGCCGGGAACGAGATCGACCGAATCCGAAATATCTCCGCTTCCCCTCGCGCTGCACGTCGATCCCATCAGCCGATTCATCAGAATGATCTGATCATCACTCTGCGCCGCCGCATAGAGATGTTTTCCGTC
>JANTFG010000015.1 GCA_024763555.1 Thermoanaerobaculales bacterium | reverse complement strand
CCGCCCTCCATCAATTCGCCTATAAGTCCTTGGAAGAGAACCTCTTCAGTCTAATAATGCAAACTTACCTACTCTCGTAGAGATCAGGAGGTCTGTATTTAATGTTATCCAGAATCCGACATTTTCTTTGATATCTCCCTGATACGGGCTTTCTGCTCTTCCAAAAGTACGGCCATTTCCGGATCGTTCAGCAATCCGGGATCCGGCACAATCTCCCTTGTCTTCGCATCGATAAACAGATCATCGATGGATACTATCGGCCCACAGACCTGTCTTCGGTATCGCACCGCCCAAACTCGGGAAAACCCACCACTACGCAAAGGAGGCTCCAAATAGGTCAATTGCTGAATCTCGGCATCTACCTCTGCTGCTCTCAGAAACTCCAACGCAAGTCTTCTCGCCATGAGGTAGGACAATATTGGTTTTCCAGAAATTGGGCATCCGTCACGCCAGTATCTGTCAACGCGACCGCTCTTGGCGTCGACTCCAATTTCTACATGTTCTGATCCAACCCGAACCTGATCCTTCTCAGCACTCCACCACACAAAAACAAAGCGCTGTCCCTTCATTTTCCCTACGACTCTCTTGCCAACTACCATTGTCATCCTGTCAAAAAAATCCTGACCTTCATGGTCAAGGATAAACTGTCGTGCAATCGAAAGTGCTCTCTCGTTAGCGTTAACCCTCCTTCTTGAGTCCTCATCAGGCTGTTTATCAATATTTTCATCGGCGCCAGGGGCAGCCGTCTCTAGGGTTTCCAATTCACGAAAGGACACAACCATTCGGTATTGAAGAGACACTTCAGTCTCAAATCCACTGAACACAAAACCGATCGTCCAACCATTATGAGCGCTGAATCTTGACAAACCAGACTGTTTCTCTTGTCCATTTGTCGCCAAGCTGAGCTCCTTAAGATGGGCCGCAGTAGAGGGCGAACGTCCAAGAAAACCTCTTAGTATTTCCAGTCCATCTTGTTTGTCGATTTCGGCCTTGGCTTCCGTCTTGTTCTTCGACTGCTTATCTTGGGTCTGACGACAACCGGGCGTCGTCAATCCAAGGATCGACAAGAGACCTACCAAGAGTAGTTTCTTTCTCATATTACTCCACTCTCTCATTCGTAATTTGGGCACCGTATCGAGCCGGGTAGAGATAGCGATCCTTGGATTGTGGACTCTGAGCTTCGATGACGCACCCAAATGTCGCCGGTTCCTCGATCACACCGTCATGACCCAGTATAACCACCCGGGGCTGTTCCTCCGGCAGATCGCTCACCCCCGCCTCCGCACCAAACTCCGCTCCCTCGGGCCCATGGCGCCCCAGACCAGGGAAGTCCCCGTCACAACGGCGTTACCATCGCCCAAATGACAGCGTTGACCGTCGCAAGGAGCCATGTGGCGACGTGCAAACGCGGGAAAAAGGCCACGGGAAGGATATCTTGAACCCGCCCCCCTTCCAACGCTCGCCCCTTTTGAACCATACGAACTTGCCACACGATTACCCCCACCGCCACTACCAGCAACGGCCAGTTCCACGGTCCGCACGAATGCCCCATTACCATCCGTGTTATCACAATGGCTGCCGTTACAACCCCTACGGCGGCACCTATGGCCCACCAGCCCAGGACCTTACGAAGCACATCCAGACCGGGGCGGAAGAAGTACCACCGTATCCCCTCGAGGACAGCCAAGACTATTATCCAAAACGGGAGAGTGTACGCGCAGTAGTACGCTGCGAAGGCCCGAAAATTGCCTCCTTTGCCAGAGAGGACGGCAGAAAGCGGCGGCATTCGAACAGCCGAATAGGCCGTATCCGGTTTGTCACGCTCTACCAATGAATCGAACAGGTCCTGAGGATCCTCCCGCCGGCTGGCCAAAACCAGGTAACGGCCCGGTGCGGTGCTCACGTAACACAGAGAGTAAAGCGCCCGGCCAGCTTCTCGCCTCCAAGTCTCCCCGGCGACTCGGCAGGGCCAGTTTCCGGTGTTCCGTTGAACAGTGATGTCCCAAGCTGTCAGGCCATACCAGCCCATCCAACATATCAACGGGACAACGAAAGCGGCCAGTACCGCGGGGAAGAGAAGCCGTAAAACGCATCTCATGATCCGCAACATCATCTTCTTCATGTTCCACCCGCCATCCTCCAAATCTCAAGGCTCCCATGAACGGAATGACCTACTCACGGCTCGTGTTTCCCTGCCGACAACAAGATTAGGGTTCGGCCTACCTGATCGCCCAATGCATCTTCTCCTCCTCCAGGCGCTAGATACTCCCTCAGAGCGCTCTCCGGCTGACAGCACAAGTGCGCAACCCTCTCCCCAATGCTGGCGTCTCCTCGATATGCAGCCGAGAGGTAATGCAACGCAGCATCCATCCTGAGACGTTGGAGCTTCGCTACCCTTGTCCCGGTGAAGCCTTTCGGGGGCCAGGTTTCGCCCAGAGCCACAGCCTCGTCCAGAGGAAGGCGTTCCAGAATCGCGAGAGCTGCATCGCGGACTCTCCGGCCTCTCCACTGCCATCCGCTCAACCTGTCGAAGATCTCGACTTGGAGTTTCGTCCACCTGCCCCAAAGCCAAACGCGCTGAGATAGCGTCAAATTGTCGGACCACCCGACTACTCCGGCTCGTTTCGCCCAGAGAGTCCCGTTGTCATGCTCCCTAAGCTCGGTGGGTAAGGTATGAAGCAATCCACCAATATCCACACAAAGTCCTGCAAGTTCTGCTCTCGCGCCGGGAGTATCGAGTATCACCGTGAGGTAGGTGGCCAAGCGGTGCACCTTCCAATACTGGCGTGCACGAAACGCATCATCTAGCATCTGTTTGACAGTGGAGAGGTACCGCCAGGGGTTTTGATCCATGTCACGCACGACTTCAACTCGCCGCCGGTCCTTCCCCCAAACTCTAAGGCTGCCGTTGGCGAGTCGCACACAGCCCACCGGGGCAGAACTCTGGGTGTAGTCAACGGGATGCACCCTCCAATCCTCTGCAGGGGCTGTTGGCCCCAACAGGATGTCGATGCGGGAGCGAACGTCGATCGAGTCAAGAGGTGATGGCTTGCGCGATACCGGAACTCTTGCCTCTGAGTGCTCAGCCCCGGAGGGAACGACTGCCTCCAAGAGAATCGGGAGTAAGCAGAAGCTGACGAGTAGAGCTGAACGACGCTTTCTCACCTGTTGTCCCTCCCCACTTCTCCTACCGGCGTCAGCAGCCGACTGCTCAGCGCGGTGAGGTCACCCGCAGGGCGAATTGTCCTCGCCCGGACCCCCGTCTCGTAAGTCATTCTCCGGGGTCCCTCCCACGTATCCCTCCCTATGGGCTCATCCTGCCCATCCAACCAGGCTGCCCCTGGATAGAAGACGTAGCTGGGGTTGGTGTTCACCTCAGCTGGAGTTCCATTTACAGAAAACACGTCTCGATCGCGATTCGTCAACACGTGCCCGATCTCATCTGCCAGCACGGGTGCGACGCAGGTACCCTCGACAACATCAGGCGCTACCAGCAGTTGCGATGGTGACATGTTGATCCCTTCCTCGACTTTGTCGAGCCTCATCTCAGTGAGATCCTCATCCTGCGCTCCAGTTCCAAGTTTCGTCCCAATTTCTAGCGACACACTTAAACTCGTCCTGTCTGAATCGTAAACCCTGACTCTTACCGGTCACGTTCTGGTCGCCTGTTCTTTTTAATTTTGGTCATCTCTACTTTTCCAGTAGCAGCGGCTGAGGCTGTGGAAAACGGGGTCGGGGCCCCGCTTTCCATAACTCCGCATCCCAATGAGAATAAACAGTGACCGGCCAATCGGGTTGAAATAAACTGACCGAAAAAGATGCCAGATGTTGCTCGGCCACAACCGATTCGCCTCAAAAAGCCACCTGCTTCCCGAAGGGGCATATGGATAGAATCGAAAACAGGATCTATATCGATTGCCGTGATAGGAAAATACGACATTTCCCCCGTTGTAATCTTGAAATGCGCCTACCCCCAATTTTCGACCACGGAACGGCGTTTCTTTCGTGGAATCTGCTGACCCCTGTCTCGTGTTCGTAGCTTCGTCCGTGCTCTGCATCAGGCGATCATCGCCGCTCCACTGGAACTGCCTGTGCCTCAGCGTAAGATCTTCGTTGAGAACACGACTTTTTGGTGTCAGCTCCACCATCCGATTATAGGATGGAAAAGAGAGGGGTAACTGAGTGGTACCTTTGCTTTAGGAAAACTCGTCCTCCAAGAGTGAAGCTTCCTCCAGCATCGACTGCAAAGCAGGCCCTGGACCGACAGCCCGCCATTGCCTTCTCTTTGCGACCTTTGCGAACTTGGCGTGAAGATGCCTTCTGTCTTTGGGTGGGGGGTGTGCCCTGGGGTCGTCGGTCCTTCTCTCCTCTCACGGAGAGAGGGGAGTCGCTGATTGACGCCTCTGCTGGAGGAGAGCTCGTTCTCCGACAGTGGAGCCTCTGTCAGCTCTGACTGCAAAGCAGGCCCAGGACCGACAGCCCGCCACTGCCTTCCCTTTGCGACCTTAGCGAACTTGGCGTGAGAATGTGTTCATGCCTTCGGCCGGGCGGGGGTCTTTGCGTCCTTGGCGGACTTTGCGAGAGAATGCGTTCATGCCTTCGTGTCTTTATAGCTTCTTCTTCATCCGTGAAATCCGTGACATCCGTGGTTCCTTTTCTTGTCCCGGGCGGGCGGGGGCCTTTGCGATCTTGGCGTGCTTTGCGAGAGATTGCCTTGGGCGTGTGGCTGGTTCTGCCTCCTCCGGGGGCGCCGCGAGAGAATGCCCCAAACAGTCGGGCGTTTCTTCGCGTGACCAGGAAAGTAAGAAAGATGGTCGAAGATCCAGGCATTCATTGCCTGACCGGGTATTTGAATGACGCCTTCCCCTGAGAATAAGCCTCCGAAGCCTTTGACCGCTCAGAAACCCTTTCCTGACCATCCCCTATCACTCTCTCATTCGCCCCCAGGAAGGCCGTCAGTCAGCCCGGATTGGGTTTTTGAGTAGGATGGGGCCCATTCTTGTCATTGCAAGGTCGGAGCCACTTCGAGATTTGAGAAGCTCTGGACGCAGACCAACGAAACACCTCGATCCTGCGTCGTCGGCCCGCGGGCAACCAAGCTTCCGCAGATTCGATCAGTGGAGGATTCAACCCTGGACTGGAAGAAGGCGCAACCGAAGACCGGAGTCCGTTACCGAAACCAGCGCACCGGCGACCAGGGCATCCGATGTCTCACGCAATACAACAGTGAGAGCAGAATTGACGCTCGAAGGTCTCATATCACCTAGTCGCAGCGTGATGAGACTCGGTATCCGGCGTCCACTCAAGGCAACAATACGGCTAAAATCCGGATCATGCGTAACGACTACTCGTCCTTCCAGCCGAGCCTTTTCGACGATCCTCAGATCTGGCAGACGCTCCAGACCTTCATCGATCAAGTGAATTGCATCATGGCCCAGAGAATTCAGGAAGACTCCGGTTGACCGGGCAATGCCCATGTCGAGCAACAGGCGAATCATGCCGTTTCGGCAACCGGTATAACACGGTCGTCGGACAGCCATGCGGCATATCGAAGTGCCTGGGAGATATCTTCCTCCTCGAGTGTCGGATACTCTTCCAAGATCTCAGCAACAGACATCCCATTCGCAACAAGATTCACGATCAATGAAACCGACAACCTCATTCCCCGAATACAGGCCCTGCCTCCCAGTACATCGGGGTCAAAGCTGACACGATCAAAACCAAGCATCGAGAACCTCCATTCACATTATACCCGGCTAAGGGAGGAAGGCTCAGCTTGATTCGTCCCCTACCTTCCGTCGGCTTCATGAGAAATCCCGAGTTGTGCGCAGAGTGGGTCTCCCAGGTCCGGGGAACCCGAGCCGTCATGCCGTCGGGAAGCGCGGCCCGTCCCCATTGCGATCTTGGCGGACTTTGCGTGAAGATGTGTTCATGCCTTCGGGTGGGCGGGGGTCTCTCCGTGCTCCGCGATCTCTGCGTGAAAATGTGTTCAAGCCCTGGGAGTGCAATTCCGTCCGGCTGTAACCGAGATCTCATGCCCGCTCGACCGCACCAAAAAAAAGGCCGGCGGAAAATCCGCCGGCCTGGTCGAGTGTCTGTGAATCGGCTTCTGATCAGTTCAGCTTGAGAATCGAGAAGAATGGCTGGGAAACCCGGGGGCGCCGGACATAGAGACGAAGGTATCCACCCTTCTTGACCCCCTTGACGGCCTCGAGAAGGTCTTTGCGGCTCCGAAGCTTTTGGCCGTTGGCTTCCAGAATGACATCGCCCCGGCTCAAGCCCTCTTCACCGGCGGAGGAGTCGGGCGTCACATGGCTGATCATCAGACCCTGAGTCCCTTCGTCGAGACCGAGCATCTGACGGCTCCGGGCGTCAAGCGGTTTGACTGAGATTCCGACCCGCTCCGATATCGCATCGGAATCGGGCTCCTCCTCGGTCTCCCCGGAGGCCTCCGTCGCACCCTCATCGCGCTCACCAAGCTCGACCTCAAATTTCTTGTGCTCGCCGTTTCGGATGACATCCAGCTTGACCTTCGTTCCCGGAGACATATTGGCGATGGTATCAATGAGATCCCTGGTCGACTCGATCTTCTTCCCGTTGACCCCAACGATGACATCACCGTGGCTGAGGCCGGCATCCTCCGCCGGGGAGCCTTCCGTCACCGCTCCGACCAGCGCGCCCTTGCGATCCTTGAGCCCGAATGCCTCCTGGGTCTTCTGCGTAATTTTCCCGATCGAGACCCCCAGCCAGCCACGTACAACATGGCCGTGCTTCCTCAGCTGCGGCAGAATGCCCTTTGCAGTATTGATCGGAACCGCGAAGCCGAGATTCTGGCCTCGTGCACTGATCGCGGTATTGATCCCGATGACCTCACCACGAAGGTTGATCAACGGACCTCCGGAATTCCCGAAGTTGATGGCGGCATCCGTCTGAATGTAGTTCTCAAAGGAGGTATCCGCCAGGCCCAGAGCACGCCCCTTGGCCGAGACCACGCCAACCGTAACAGTATGATCCATGTCCATCGGATTTCCCACTGCCATGACCCATTCTCCGACCCGCAGGGCCTGAGAATCACCCAGCGAAAGGTACGGAAAATCTTCGTCCGCTCCGATGATTTTGATCACCGCGATATCCGTCGCCGGATCCGCCCCGATCACTTTGGCCTTGTAATTTCTGTCGTCATTGAGATGAACCTCGATCTTGTCGGCCCCGTCGATGACGTGATTATTGGTCAGGATTTCACCGTCTTTCGAAATAAAGAAACCCGAACCCTCGGCTCGCCTGGGAATGGCTTCCTCCTTCTCAGGCTGCTGCGGAGTCTGGGGACCGAAGAAGAAATGGAAGGGATCCATCGGCATCCGGGTTTCCCGTGCGTCCTCGAACTCCGTCACCCGAACTGAAACCACCGAGGGTACGACCCGATCCGCCAGGGCGGCAAAATCAGGCGCCAGGAAGGAAACCGCTGCCGGTGTCGCCTGCGGAGTACTGTCGGCCCTGTCAGCGTCCACTCGCTGGGTCAGATCCATCCCTCCCGAAAGAAACATGCCAAAGACTACAGCTGCCAGCACAATCGCTACCAGAGAAACAACTTTCTTCGTTTCCTGCATCACACACCTCCACGGTCCGTCATGGACCCAATCCGGTCAACTAGCAAGACCCGTGCCACTTCACGATGAGAGCCCGGAAAAACTCCCCGGCTGACCCATTTCCGCCTGTAGGAAACCGCTTTCCAGATCGTCGAAACTCCTGCAGATCGGTCTGAAAGCCGGCCTCAGCGCAGCATCACCAGGAGTCGGTTTGCGCCAGAATGGCACAGAATCCAGGATGAATTCGGCGATGCCGATGCTCGGGAAGCGAGAGATCTCCCGGATCGCCTTCAGGAGTCCTTGACGGCGACCCGGACCTGGTCTTTCCCGTGCTCCTTGGCTTCGTAAAGAGCCTGGTCCGCCGCCCTCATCAGGAGGTTCTTCCTGAGGTCCGTCGAGCCCTGCCGGGGCAGATGCACCGGATACACCGCGACCCCGATCGACACCGTCAGCGGAGAACGCAGGCTGACCGGGCCTTCGGACCACGAGAAGTTCCCTCGAAGGAAGGTCGCCCTGCGAAGGGCCTCACAGATGGACTCGGAAACCGCGACGGCCTTTTCAATACCGTAACCAGGAAGAATGACGACAAATTCGTCTCCTCCATACCTCGCAAGCGTCGCGTTCTCCGCTCGGACCGTCTGGCTCAGGAGGTAGGAAAACTCTTTGAGCACCTGGGAACCGGCGAGATGGCCCAGGGAATCGTTGACAGTCTTGAAGTTATCGAGATCAAGAAAGAGCAGTGTGACCTCGTCGCCGACCACGTCGGAGCGAATGATATCCTCACTCAGGCGGTGATGGAAAAAACGGTCGTTATAAAGCCCACTGAGATCATCCCGACGGGCCATCTCACCCGCACGGCGGGCATCGAGGAGATTCTCCAGAAAAACCGAGGTATAGGATCCGAAGATCTCCAGCAGGCCGACATCATGTTCGCTATATTCGCCTTCCTCACGATTGATCAGTTCGAGAACGCCGCACACCGTCCTTTCGATTCTGATCGGAACGGCCACGGCCCCGCGGGTCTCGAACTCAGTTGCCAGATCAAAATAATTGCAGAATACCGGGTCGTTTCCGGGCTTCGTCATCCGATAGGACTGCCCTGAGGAGTAAACCCTGCCGACCACACCCCGGTCCGCCGACATGCTCCGGCCCAGCAGTTCGTCCGCCGAAGGTCCGAAAGCCGCCAGAAAGTAGAGCTGGTCGCTCTTTCCATCTCGAAAAGGCTCTCCCGGCCTGTCCATCAGAATTGATCCCGCGGAAGAAGGTACGAAATCATTGGCTTTCCTGAGAATCTCGACGAGGAATGGTCCCAGATCCAGTTTGGGAATACTGAGCGCGGTATACCGTCGTCGCTCCAGATGAGGCTCCAGGGCCTCCTGTTCGAGCGTCAGGACCCGAAGAGAATCGTTCATCACTTCAAGTCTAACCCATTCCGTATTCCTTCGCGAATACCGGAGGGCCATCATTGCGTGTTGTGCCGACGGCCCATCGTTGTCGTGAAGGGACCGCGACGGAAAGGTGGTCTCGGAGGTGGCGGCCGGCCCATCGGATTCGAGCACAGTACATTCCCCTCCTGATCCGCTATCATTCGTCCATGCCTTCTGATGCCAAAGACCGTTTCGACCATGCCCGAAGGATGGAGCGCCGGGCCCGCCGCGGCGCCCACTATCGGCGCGGCCTGCGACACATCGCCGTCGCGGGATGGAAGACCACCAAGGAACACAATGTCGGCAGCCTCGTCCGAACGGCCCACGCCGCAGCCGCGGCGGAGGTCCTCCTGGTGGGGGAGAAGGAATGGAATGTCCCGGCCGCCAAGAACTCTCAGGACTTTACCGAAATCCGATTCCTCGAGGACGAGGAAGATTTCCTCCGCTACATCCGGCACCAGGGCTACTCCCTGGTCGCCGTGGAACTCGATGAGCGCTCCGTCAGCCTCTTTGAGGCATCCTACCCGGAGAATCCCTGTTTCCTCGTCGGCGCTGAGAGAAACGGCATTCCCCCAGGCCTGCTCGATGCCGCCGAACTCATCGTCCAGATCCCGCAGTGGGGCCTCGTGCCCTGCCTCAACCTGGCTGTGGCCGGCTCAATTGTCCTCTACGACTATCTCGGCAAGGAGGCCCGCTCGGGCCTCCTTGACCGGCCCTCCGGAGGCCTCGTCGGCGAAGACGGGGCCTGAACCGGAGCAGCAGGTCTCAAAGCTGATCAGCGCATCCGACGCAAGATCGCCACACCGAGAATCGAAATCAGGAAGATCAGGAGGCTCAGCCCGAAGGGCCCTGCCACCGGAATCGAGAAAGACTTCACCCAAATAACCGTCGGATCGTCGTCATCGCCGGTCGTCGGATCATCCGAAGGAATATCTCCGCCCGGAGTCACAATCGTCGCCTGGTTCGTGACGGAAGCGGCAGGGTTCCCGGTTCCCGGCTGGACCGAGGTCTCAAAGCTGACAGTCCTGGTTCCTCCGGCCGGAATCGAAGCCAGATCAACGGAAATTCCCGGGAGGGAGGGATCGAAAGCCCCGGCATCCACGTCCAGCGCGTCACTGAGGGAAACTCCGTCAAGCATCATGCTTCCCGCAATATATGTCGCTCCAAATGGGATCTCATCGACCAGTTCCGCACTTGTCGCCGCGGTATTTCCGCTGTTCGTCACATCAATGCTCCAGGTGACGATCTCTCCGGGTCGATACATCACGCCGTCCGCCGGGTCGGAAACCGTCTTAAGAGCATCCAAATCGGTATACAGGGTGTCTGTATCTTCGGTATCCGTATTGTCGTCGGGCGTCGGATCCACCTCGTCTCCGTCCACCGTCGCGGTATTGGAGAGTGGTCCGGCTTCACCCCAGTTGAGAGACACGAGGATCTGGACCTGCGCCGTCGCCCCGACAGCCATGTTCCCGAGGGAGCAGCTCAGCGTTCCTCCGCTCTCGGCGCAGCTACCCTGGGTCGTCGTCGACGACACATAGCTCACACCGGAGGGCAGCGGGTCGCTGATCACCACGTTCGTCGCATCCGAGGGCCCGTTGTTAACGAGATCCAGGATATAGGTGAACTGATCCCCCTCCATCACCGGATCCGCCGAATCACTCTTCACGATGGAGAGATCGGTCTCAGGCTGCAGGATGTCGACATCGTCGTCAGTGTTATCCGACAGGTCCGGGTCGGTCATTCCCGTCGGGAGATCCACGGTCGCGGTATTGACCAGACTCCCCGTCGCCCCGGCAACCACGGTCGCGTTGACCGTGTAGCTGAGGCTTCCACCCGGAAGAAGATTGACGGTGTCGGCGATGTTGCCCACCCCCGAAGCGGAACAGGACGAGCCTGCCGACGCGGTACAGCTCCAGCTGATTCCCGTCAGGATCGCCGGGAAGTTATCCGTGACCGTCGCCCCGACGACATCACCGGGACCGTTGTTGCTGACCAGGATGCTGTAGACCAGCGCCGTACCCGGAACAACGGTCGTCAGACCATCATCCTTCGTGATCGCAAGATCGGCCTCGGGCACATAATCAGTCAGGGCGTCATCCTCGTCGTTTGTCGAATCGGTATCGATGGAGTCGGTGGAAACCGTCGCCGTATTGACGATGGGATCCGGGCCGGAATAGTTGGTCGGGACCGCAAAACTCGCGCTCAGCGTCAGGGACGAACCCGGCTGCAGATCACCAAGGGTACAGGGGAATCCACCGGCGCAGGGCGCCGAGGCCGAGACGAAGCTCAGACCGGTCGGGGTGGGATCGGCGAGCTGCACGTTTGTTGCCGCCCCGGGACCATTGTTGTTGACCGTGAAGGTGTAACTCAGATCGCTACCGGGGAAACTTCTTGCCGGCCCGCTCTTGATCACCGCAACATCAGCGGCTTCGGCGCCGATACCGGTGATGACCTCATCGTCATTATTGGTATTGTCGCTCTCCGGCTCGTTGCCGGCGACCACGACGCTGTTCGTCTGGGGGCCCGCCGCGGCCGGGGCCACGTGGGCTGTGATCGCGCAGGTGATCGAGGCGCCCGCGGCCAGGTTCCCGATATTCCAGATTCCGTCGCCGAAATCGTTTCCACAGGTGTCGGAGACCCAGGTGACATCACCCGGGAAGGCATCCGTGGCGGTGACGCCGGTCGCGTCGCCCGGGCCCAGGTTGGTCACGGTGATCGTGTACACGATATCGTCGCCCGGATTGGCCGCCGTCGGCCCTTCCTTGTTGACCGTCAGATCCGTGGTCTCAGCACCGATCGGCGTAATCTCTTCGTCGTCGTTGTTGCTGAGGTCGATCTCCTCAGTATCCGTCGAGACTGTTGCCGTGTTGGTAATTTGAGTATCGGCGAAAGCTGCCGGCACCTGGAAGGTGACATGAATCGTCATGCTGTCCCCCGGCGCCATATCCCCGAGAGCACAGGGGAAACCTGCCGCACAGGGCGTTTCCGCCGAGTCGAAGATGAGACCGGAGGGCGTCGGATCGTTCAGGCTGACATTTTCTGCTGAATCCGGACCATTGTTGCTCACCACGAGGCTGTAGCTCACCGTGGAGCCCAGCGCCGCCGAGGGCGGACCGGTCTTGACGACCGTGATATCGCACTCCGGCACGCGATCGACGGCCGTCGTGGCGTCGTCGCTGTTATTGTCGGGATTGGTATCCACCGTATCGGAGGACACCGAAGCGGTATTCAGAATCGGATCGGCGCCGGAATAGTCCACCGGAACCGTATAGGTCGCGGTCAGGCTGATCGAGGCGCCCGCCGCCAGATTGCCGAGCGCACAGGGGAAGCCACCGGCACAAGGAGCGTCTGCGGAGACGAAACTCAGGCCTCCGGGTGTCGGATCGGACAAGCTGAGATTCAAGGCATCCGAGGGCCCGTTGTTCGTCACAAGGATGCTGTAGATCAGGTTCGCGCCGCGGCTGACCGTCGCCGGGCCATCCTTGACGAGGGCAATATCCCCTTCGGTCTCAACCACAGTATCCTCGTCGTCGCTGTCGTTCGTCGACACCGTGTCGGTCTGGTCGCCCGTCACCGAGGCCGTGTTGCTGATGGTCCCCGTCGTCGAGGCATCCACCGTCACCACGATCTGGAGCTGGGTGGTATCGCCTGAGGCGAGATCGCCCACCGCGCAGCTCACGGTTCCGCCGATTTCGCTGCAGCCCGGGCTCGCCGAGAGGAAGGAAACGCCCGCGGGCAGCGTATCCGTCACGGTCACTCCGGTTGCGTCCGAAGGCCCGTTGTTGACCACATCCAGGGTCCACGTCAGATTTTCACCGGCGACGACCGGATCCGGCGAGTCGCTCTTGGTGATTCCAAGATCGATTTCCCGTGCAACGGTCGTGTCCTCATCGTCCGTGTTGTTGCTCAGGTCCGGATCGGACTCATCGCCCGTCACCACCGCCGTGTTGGTATAACTTCCCTCAGCGGTATCTGAGGGAATGTCGCAGACCACAGTGATGGTCGCAGTGCCTCCTGAGGCCATCGGACCGAGGTTACAACTGACGACTCCGGCAGCCTGAGAGCAGCTCCCCTGGCTCGGCACGGCCGACTGGTAGCTGAAAGCCACCGGCAGGGTATCCGTCACCGTGACGTTGGTATCCGCCGACGGTCCATTGTTTGTCACCGCAAGGGTGTAGGTCAGCGTCTCGCCCGCCCGGACCGGATCCGGCGAGTCGCTCTTGACGATGGCCAGATCGGACTGGATCAGGGTGTCGGAATCCGTGTCGGTGTTGTTCGTCGGATCGGAATCCGTACCATTCGTGCCGTCGTCGGCAGCGGTCGCCGTATTATCGACCGTCGCCTGCCCGACCGGCGCAGGATCGTTGACCTGGATATTCAGCGTCCTGGTGACCGAGGCGCCCGCAGCCAGACTGAAGGCCGGCCAGGTGACCGTCCCCCCGCTTTCGGCGCCACCGTCGGAGGCTGAGACGAAGCTCGTCCCCGCCGGAATCGGATCGCTGAGTACCACTCCGGTCGCTCCCTGGTTCCCCAGGTTGGACACCGTGATGGTGTAGCTCAAGGCACCGCCGGGTCGCACCTCGGTGATGCCGTCATCCTTCGTTACCGCGATATCCGGCGCCGCATCCAGCGGCACGACCGTCGGATCATCGTCCGGCCCGGTCGTCGGATCGTCGGAGGGCTCGGAGGGCAACTCATCACAGTCTCCCGAGGCCCAGTTCGTCAGCGTTGAGACACCGGCAGCCACGGGGTTGGCCACCTGGACATCGTAGCTGATGGTGTCGCTGTTTCCGCCTCCGGCGAAACTCGCATAGTCCACTCGGATCGTCGTGTCGCCGCCACCGTTTCCGGTCGTTATCACGGCGCCGGCACCTGCCGTCACGCTCCCCACGACGAGGCTGAGGTTGGGATCGGAGATCGGATCGGAAATAACCAGATTTGTGGCCGCTGCGAGCCCCCCGTTGGTCACCGTAATGGAGTAACGGAGGATGTCGCCCGGCGAAGGAGTTCCCGAAGCGTCCAGGTCTCCGCCGGGAGCGATGGCCCAGCTCTTGTCCAGCTCGATGGAGGGCAGGTTCAACTGGGCCTGATCCTGAACGTCAGGCTCCTCCCGCTCTCCGCTGTCCGGACCGGGAAGGCTGGTCGCCTGGTCGTTGATCGCCGTATTGACGAGAGGATTGACCGCCGGATTGGCTTCGTCGCCCGCGATCGCGGCCTGGAAGCTGAAGATAACCGCTTCGCCGACCTCGATTGAAGACGCAGGCGGCGAGGATCCGCTATCCGATGCGATCGTGATGGTCGCATCACCCGGAGCGCCGACCGCCGCGAAGGTGAAACCCGAAGGAATGGACACCGGGGCAATTGACGAGGTATCCCACATTGCCGACGGCATGACATCGCTGATATTGATGTCATAAGCTGGCGCAGTACCGCTGTTGCTCAGAGTAATCGACATGGGCACGACTCCGTTGACGGGAGCGCCCAGAGTCTTGGTGATCCCCATCAGCGGTTCGACAACCTCGACATCCGCGGTATCGCTGACTGCGGGTCCCGTCGCGTAGCTCAGGGAGGCGAAGTTCAGCAGATCGTCGGCATCGGCATTTGCCGCGACATCGACCACCCGGGCCGTCACTTCGACGACGATCCGATCGGCATCCGTGATGACACCGTCGGCGGCATTGGTGATCGAGCCGAAATCGAAGGTGACGGTGTCATTGAGACCGTCGGCGAGGGCGAGGTCGCTATAGCTCGGAGTCCCGGGCTGAGTCGTCGTGATATTCGCGCCGATCGTCTGCACTGAGGCGCCGATCGCTTCCAGCACACCATTGGCATCCGCCTGGAGTGAATCTGTGATCAGGGCGGACTGCGTCACACCCTCAGGAAGGGTGATCGTCACCTCATAGCTCACACTCTCACCGATTGCGAGATCTTCCAGCGTCCCGTTGTGTTGAGACTGGCCCGTATCGGACAGAGAAGTCACACCGGTCACTTTGACCAGCGCCGGAGCGTTGATCGTGACATCAGCGCTGTCGCTGTCGCTGCCGGACCGATCATTCGCACCACCGTCGCCGGGCGCGCCGGTCGGCAGGCTGTCCCACGAGAGGTTGGCCGTATTGGTATAGGTCTGAGCCGGATGAACATCCGCATCCAGGGTGACCTGGTATTCGAAAACGACCGGGCTGTCTGCAAGAGCAATCGAACTCCAGCTAAAGAATACCGTCCCGGGAAGAGCACTGAGATCTTCCGTGGGCGCCGGTCCGCTGATAATGTTGAGCGAGGCGGGCACATAGCTCTGTCCCGCCGGCAGGGAGTCACTGACGACGACATCGAAGGCCTCCGCGGAAGAGCTGGGGCCATGGGCCACCGTCAGCCGGTAGGTCAGGGTGTCGCCGGCATCGCCGAAGGGCGAAGCCGGGTTCGAAAGCGTTTTGTTCACGGTGAGATCCGGCGCCACGATATCCACGGCCGCTGTGGCCTGTAATGGATTACCGCCGCCGAAGCTGAAGCTGGCCGTATTGACGAGTCCGTCAAGGCCACCCTGGTTGACCGGGAGATCCGGTACCACCGCCACCACCTCGATGGTGATGGTATTGGTATCGCCGGGCGGATTCGTCAGGGTCCCGAAGTCAAAACTGACCCGATCGTTCCGGCCGTCTGTATTCTCGTCCGAAGCCGTACCGACACTTCCTACAGCCTGACCGCTGGAGGCAACCATCGAAGCGTCCATGGCCGTAATCTGCGAACTCACGACCTCCAGCAATCCTGGAGCGGTGGGCAAATCATCGATCACGAGGGCGTTCGATGTCGTTCCCTCGGGAATATTGACCGTCACGGTATAGCTCACCTGCTCTCCGATGGTTAAATCCGGCTCGGTATCCGTGCCGTTACCCGTCTCGGCCACCGTTGTCGAGGCGACGACTTTTGTCAGTCCCGGCTGGGTAATCGTCACCTGAGCCTGATCGGAATCCGTGTGATCCCGCTCCTCGGCATCGTCGTCGGCGGGCAGGGTGTCGTAGGCCAGATTCGCAGTATTTG
Organism: Thermoanaerobaculales bacterium; assembly: GCA_024763555.1. Taxonomy (GTDB): domain Bacteria; phylum Acidobacteriota; class Thermoanaerobaculia; order Thermoanaerobaculales; family Sulfomarinibacteraceae; genus JANTFG01. Next base: position 9,958 of record JANTFG010000015.1, on the reverse strand, counting down.
TAATCAGCTGCTGGGGATGAACCGAGGAGTCGAGAGTGACGTCGAAGCTGAAGGTATAGGGACCGGCGCCAAGCGCCATCGAGTCCCAGGAGAAGGTGATGGTGGGGTCGTTCGTAGCGTCAACGGTGGGAGCGGACCCTGCTGTCGTCTGGACGTTTCCGGCATAACTCATGTCCGCCGGAATAACATCGCTCACCAGAAGATCAAAGGCCTCCGCCGTCGCGGCCGACAATTCACTGACCGAAACCGTGAAGGTGATGGTGTCCCCGGCGTCGCCTGTGGTGGGCGAGGCCGTCTTGGACACCGACAGTGCCGGCTCGACTACCTCGACCTGCGCCGTATCCGAGGCCTGGAGACCCGAACCATACTGCAGGAGCGCCGAGTTGGTCAGCAAATTGCCGTCGGCGTTGGCGGCCACATTCTTGAGGCGAGCCACCACGGCAATTGTGATCTGATCATTTGCGTCCGTGAGGTCATCTGGAGTATTGACGACCTGACCAAAGTCCATGCTGACGGTATCGTTGATGCCGTCCGACAAATTCGCGTCGCTGACGCTCGGCACTGGATTGGCTGTGGTCGGCGTCAGATTCCCGCCGAGGGCCACCACCGAAGCCGAGACGTATTCCATCACTCCAGTCGCGTTGGCCGGCAGGGAATCCGTGATGACGACCTGCGAGGTCGTCCCCTCCGGAAGAGTCGTCGTGATGTTGAAAGTGGCCGTCTCACCGATGGTCAGATCCTCGATACCGATCGTGTGTTCGCCGTTGCCCGTCGAGGTCTCAGAGGTCGAGGCGACGATCTTGGCAAGCTGTGGAGAGCCGATGGTGACATCCGCCGTATCGCTCGCAAGATAGTCGTTTTCACCGGTCCCGGAACCATCCCGTTCGCCGGTGGTCGATCCTGGGGCTCCCGTGTTATCGGAGCCCGTCGGATTTCCGGCGCCGGTCGTTCCGTTGGTCCCCGGCAGCGAGGTATAGGTGATTGCAGCATTATTCGAGAGCACCTGATCCGGCGTCACTGAGGTCTGGATGGTGGCGGTGTATGTCACCGTCACCGAGCCGCCGACAGGGATTTCTGAAATCAGAATACTGACGGTATTGCCGGCGGTATTATCGGTCACGCCGGAGGCGCCGCCCGCGAGGGTGACGTTGACACTCGCAACGTTGAGGCTGAGCCCGGCGGAAATAACATCATCCAGGTGCGTATCCCAGGCCGTCTCATGGCCCGAGTTGGACCAGCCGATGGTGTAAGTCACGACATCTCCCGCATCGCCGGAGGTGGGGTTGACCGTCTTGGTGAAATCCGTCACCGCCGGCTCGCGCGCGATCACGGTGACGTTGGGCGACTGGGCGAGCTGGGTGCCACCGGAATCTACGCTGAAGCTGTTATCTCGGGTGCGACCGTCATAGATGGCCGAGTTATTCAGCACCAGCACATTGAATTCCAGCACGATGTACTCGGAATCGGCGTCACTATCTGGATTGAGAAGATCACCCAGTTTGAAGTAGACATCAGTCCCCGAGCCATAGCTGTCGGCATTTGCCGTCAGGGAATTCGAGGATCCGACGTTGGCGTCGGGCAGCACGTAGGTGGGCGTCACCGTGGTGGGGTCGTTGCCGTTGACCCAGGGCGCGGTCCCGAAAACGCCGGCGCCGAGGGCCAGCCCAAGAGTGGATGTCGCCGGTTCGGTAGATTGAATCGGATTCTGGTTCGACACCAGGGCAAGCATCGCCGTTCCGTCATTGATGAACTGCAGACCCGAAGGCAGCAGATCCCTCAGCTGCAGATTGGGCACGGTGCTCTCGGGCAGAGTCGTCACCAGCCGGTAACGGACGATCTCACCGACCGCAACATCAGTTGCGGACGTAAATGCCTCTGAACTCGCCGCAATCGTCTTGACAGGGACAACGTTGTGGATCGTCACCTGGGCGCCGTCGGAGCCGGCATAGTCGTTGACACCGCCCGAGCCGTCGCGCTCGGTGGAATCGGTATTGTGGGTTGAAATCTGCCCCGGAGAGCCGGAAAGACTGCTCCAGTCGCTCGCGGCCGTATTGGGAATCACCTGGCCCGGAGCAACCGTCGGATCGACCGTCGCCTGGTATGTGATCTGACAGGAACCGCCCGGAGGGAAGCTCGACCAGGTCACGTTCAGCACCGGGGCCCCGGAATCGTTCAGGGTGGTGGGCGCCGTGGCGCAGGTCCCCGTTCCCAGAGAGCCGGCGACATAGCTCATCCCGACGGGTATCGTGTCGCTGACGAGAACATCCATGGCGTTGGCCGCCTGAGGATTGTTGGGACTCGTCACGTTGATGGTGTAACTGATCGTATCGCCGGCATCGGCATTCGTCGGAGAGGCGTTCTTGTCGATGGCGATGGCCGGCTCGATGAGGGTGAGATCCGGCGCCGAAACGGGACCAAGGGCGCCGGTGCTCCACGTCAGGGTGGCCGAGTTGCCCAGGGTCGTGCCCGCCTGGTTGCCGATCACATCCAGCACCACCGCCCGATAGACGATGGTGATGGTCTCGTCCACGGTGTTGTCGCGGTTGGCATTCGTGATGGTGCCGAAGTCAAAGTCGAGGGAGGACCCGTTGGCGCCAACGGTGACATTGCTCGGGTTGGGGCCGGTCCCGATGGTGTTGGTACTGGTCAAATCGCCCGAATTGTAGCTCACCGAATCCACCGCCACGAAGGCGAGTCCGGAATCCAGGGTATCCACGATATGCGCCGAAGGCATCTGGACCTCGGGCACGGTGAGGATCAGGCGGTAGGTCGCCGTCTCCCCGATCACTGCCTCACCGGCGGCGTTGAAACCATCGTTGACGCTCGTGCCCACAAGGCTCTTCACCAGCTGCGGCGAGGCCAGAGTGGTGTCCGCGGGGTCGGTGAAATCCGAGGGGTTCCCAGGATCGACGTGACTGGGGCCGCCCTCATCCCCGGCGTAGTTGTTCACGCCGCCCTGGTTCGAAAGCAGGCTTCCGGGCACCAGGGTGGGATCACAGATCTCGAGATCATAGGTGATCGTCAGGGTGTTGCTGCCGGCCACCGGGTCATGGGGCTGACACAGGGGCTGGCCGCCGGAATCATCCAGCATCAGGCCGTTTGAGAACAGGTCGCGGTCGTCGTTGTAGGTACCGCGCGCCACCCATGTCGGCGTGAAGCCGTCGCCCCGCACCACGCTCAAGTTGAGCCCCGCGGCGCCGGCGGCACACATGGGATCGGCCACGAGACAGCCCGGCAGGCAGAAGCCCGGCGGCATCACATCGTGGATGGAGATATCAAAGGCGCCGGAACCACCCTGGTTTTCGATCGAGATCACAAAGGACATCAGATCGCCGACATCGACTCCGGAGGCGTTTGAGTCCGCAAGGTCGGGGTCCGAATCCAGATCATTGGAAGTGTTCTGTCCGGGGCAGGCATTGCCGGAAAGAGGAGGATTGAAACTCTCATCCGGATTATCCGTCCCGCACACTCCCTTGCGCACCGAGAGGTAGGGCTCGCGCAGGGTGATCTGGACGATGGCGTCGGCGTCGGTGTCGCCGCTGTTGGTCGAGCCCTCATGAACCCGCGCCTGGTTGGTCAGGAAGAGGCCGTCTGCAAAGGGCTCGTCGGTCACCGTCACGGTAAAGAGAAGATCAATGACGGTCGGAGTGTTACTGACGGAATCGAAATCTCCATAGCTGAAGATGAGGGTATTGGCTGCAGCATCGCTTGAAAGAGTCGGGTCGAGTCCCGAGTAGGCATGGAAGGTATCCAAAGGGCCGTACTTGGCCGTACCGGCCGAGGGGACTGACGCATCGACGGTCGAGTTGAAAGCTGTCACCTCGGTCGAGAGGAAAACCGGGAGGGGAAGGAAATCAGTGATACTGAGATTCTCGAAATCCGAGGTCGTCAAGCTATAGCTGATGCGATAGCTCACGGTGTCGCCGGGGAAGATCTCCAGGGGCGAGGGCAGCGTGGTCGATCCATTGATGGCGTATAGCTCCTTGGTCAAGGCACCACGGGCGATTTGGACGCTCGCCTGAGAATCGTCGTCGCAGCTCGGCCCGGCTGATGAGAGGTCGGAGGGATCCAGAAGGGCCCCATCAACGCTCACGTCATCACGCAACTCGTCTCCCTGGTCGACGGAGGAGTCCGTCGACGGGTAGTCGTCGCTGAAGTCTTCCTGGATGACGCTCCGGAAGCGGACGATGACCTTGGATTCGCCGGAAGCAAAGCTCGAGCAATCCGGCGCCGGGCCTCCGGTTCCGCCTGGGGGCACACAGCTTCCCAGCATGACGGCATCCAGGCCCTGGTGCACCATCTCGTCCGAAACCTCAAAGTCGATCTCCTGGGTCCCATCAATGGGCGCCACGGGAGATGCGGCGCCGGTGTAGTGGTCGGTGACGCTGAAGCTGGCTCCATTGAAAGCGGCCGGTCCGGTGGTGGTTCCGTGCTCGTGGACCTCGATGGTGGGAGTGAAACCGGTGTCGAAACGCTGGCCGTCGGAAATGATGTCCTTGAGGTGCAGGGCGTTGAAAGCCATGACGTCGGAGACCTGGAATTCCAGGGTGTACTCGAGGGTATCTCCGGGAGAGGCCCCGGCGACCCCTGTGTCGGAGGCGATCCCAACGGATTTCTGAAGCGGGATGGTCTTCACGCTCAGGGTATGCTCCGGCCCGGCGGGATCCGCCGACGCATTATCCGTACCACCCGTATCGCGCGCATCCACTGGATTCCAGTCACCCAGGGCCGTTGCGTTGTTCTCGCTGGTGGCCGGGGTGCAGCTTCCCGCCGGGATGACCTCGGAGCCGCCGGCATCCAGCCGCGGGATGTAGAAACTGAAGATCATCTCGGCGTCGGCGGCGGAACTGTCTCCGGTAACCGAGGCGAAGCGGCGGGTGAGGATCCCGCCGGGGGTGGAGGTCGAGGGCGTGCTTATCGCGGTGGCGCCGACCGCGCTGCCGTGGAGGAGGGTCTGGTCCACGCTGAGGAACTGCATGTTATTCGGCAGAAGATCGCTGAGGTCGAGATTCGTAATCGTCTGGCCGTCGGCGATGTCCACCGTCACCCGGTACTGGTGCGGGTAGGCCGGACCGACGGTAATCTCGCCCTCCTCTCCCAGAGTGTCGGCGGAAATGTAGGTCTTGGAAATCCGAATCAGCGCCGACGTCGTCGAGGCGGAAGGCCAGTTGGAGCTGTCCGTATCCGCCGGGTTCGCGATGACCGGATCGCAGCAGGGGTTGTCCAGGGGATCGGCCCCATACTCGAAGCCGCCCCGGGCATGGATCGCCAGGGGGGATCCCAGGTCCGCGAGGTCTGACAGATCCGCCGAAATATCCACACTTATCACCGGCTGGTCGGGAACCACCGAACCGAAGGGAAGACGGAGCACCACCAGCTTATCCCCGGTTGTGCCGCACACCTGGTAGGGCACATGATTTGTATCGACCAGAAGCGGATGGTCGACGCAACCCACGCCGCCGCCGTCATCGGGGAAACTCAGGATGGTGGTCTCGACGGATCCGCCGAGATAGCTCGCGCTGAGAAAATCGATGCCGTCCGGGGTGTCCGTTCCAGCCGCGCCGTCTGCGCCGTTGAAGGGGAAAACCAGGTCGATGAAGGGTCCATAGCCCGTATCGGTAGCCGAGGTGTTGTCGAAACTGACCTGAAAGGAGACCGATTCACCTAGCATGGTCTCCGGGCTGAGTCCGACAATCGTCGTGGTCGGAATCGGCGCCGCCGAAGCCATACCCAGACTCAAAATAAGCACTGCAGCTACAAGTGTGATCATCCGTGATACTGACATAACCCCCCCAAGAAACGATAGCAAAATACTGGGCAACAACGCCCTTGCATCAGTTTTTAACATCGAGGGAACAAGATGTCAATAATAATTCCCGGTCTCTCAACTCGCAACATTGATCCCGGAGGGGAAAAATCTACGCCCTACCCTGATCTCGTCCGATGAATCCGGCCTACCTCCACTCGCTGGATGCGGGGCTTCGAGCAGCGGATGATCAGCCTTCTGAAACGCTTTCCATCTCGGCCTCTTCAGGTCCCGGCAGGGGACTGAAGAAATCAAAACCCTCATCAAACTGGGAGAGCCACTCGAGGCTGAAATAGCGATAGGTCACCAGCAGAGGGAGGAAGAGCACCGTTCCCACGTATGGCAGGGCCGCGAGACAGCATGTCATGAAACAGGCCAGGACGGAGAGAATGCCGAAACCGATCGCCAGAAGAAGCACAAATGCCGCATAGCCGACAAAGGAAGCCGGCCTGGCCTTGAGCCAGGGAATAAAATAGCGCCAGGCTTCGGTGGTCTTGAGGTCGAATCGGTACATGATAGGAACGATGAAGGAGTCGAGAAAGAGCCCGACCAGGGTTGCGCCGAGAGCAAGAAAAACAACGGATAGAACGATGACCACACCCATCGCCGAAAGGGAAAAGACGCTGAGGGAATCGATATCGCCGCCTCCCGCGACGGCTGCCGCCACCATGGGGATCCCGACCAGCAGGATGGCCAGGAGAAAGACGGAAAGCATGAAGCCCAGACGCCAGAGAAAGAGAGAATCGCCCAGTTCGCGGAGGCGTCCCCAGGGCTCGACGATCTCCGCCCGCTGACGGAGCACGTTGTCCAGGTAGATAAACTTCCCGCGGGAAGAAATCCACAGCAGAATCGCGACGAATACCAGCACCGCCAGGCCGACGAAAAGGAAGATCGAAATCAGAAGGGTGTTGTGCATCAGACTTGAGATGCCGTGGCGAAGACTCCGCCCGAAATCGTGGGAATGGTCTCCGAAATTCGCGCCGCTCCCTCCCGGGCCGCTCCCCAAGCCGGCCAGCCACGCGGAAAAGCCGAGAACACACCAGAAGCCCAGATGGAAAGGACGAAAGAGCAGCTCTTTCATTCGCTCCCAGGCTGTTTCCAGGGGCGCCCAGTACCCGATCGTCCCACGGCTTTTAGAACTCAAACTCGCTTGGCTCATATCACATCTCCCATCCCCTCAAACGCAGTTCAGCACGAAAGGTTCTCCATCGCTTCAAGGAGGAGCTCCGCCGGGTGGAGAACCCGGCGACCTGATAACTCCCGAATCTGATGGCGACAACTGGTCCCGGCAGCAAGAACCCGGGCGTCCCTTGGAAGATCATCCACCATCTGCAGCAGAGGGGAGGCCACCTGATCCGACAGCTCCCTGTGCTCTTTCATCAAACCGTAGGCCCCCGCCATTCCGCAACAGCCTGAATCCAGCCATCGGAGTTCCAGGTCTTCGACCAGGGAAAAGACACCCTCCAGATCCGGGCGATCCCCCAGGGCCTTGGCATGACAATGCCCGTGGACGGCGATGGTGTCCTCCAGTCTTCCAATGGGCGCCTGAGCATTCCGCCGGATGAAATTCTCAAAGAGAAAACAACGAGCCGCAAGCTCCCCGGCGCCCTCGATCTCGAACTGGCGGTACTCATCGACAAAAGCTGACCAGCAGGAGGGCTCCAGAAAGAGGATCGGCATCTCTTCCATCCCTCTCAGGAGGGAGACATTATGTTGGGCCATCTCCCGGGCGCGGCGCATCAGTCCCCGGCTCATCGCCGGGCGACCGCAGCTCCGTCGTCCCTTGGTAAGGTGTACAACAAAGCCGAGTCGCTGGAGAACCCTCACTGCGGCCCTCCCAATCTCCGGCTCGTGATAGCGCACCCAGGTGTCGTCCCAGAGCAGGATCTCCCGACCCCCGGGAGGATTTCCCTTCCCGCCCTCCCGCTCAAACCAGCGATCAAAACGATCTCTGCTGAAGGGCGGGAGGCGCCTGGAGGCATCGAGACCCAGGATCTTCTCCATCAGAAGACGCAGAGGACGGAAACGCAGCATCCAGTTGGACAGGGGCGCCGTCGCACTGCCGAGCCTGCCCAGAAGATCGGCCCGGGAGATCATCTCATCGGCAAGACTCGCGCCCTTCCGGTCATGCCGGGCCTGAAGGGTCTCGGCCTTGAGCAGGGCCAGATCCACGCCCGAGGGACACTCCCGCTTACAGGCCTTGCAGGAGAGACAGGAGGACAAAGCCTCCCCGAGCTCTTCGGATTCGATGCCTCCATCAAGCCGCCCCCTAAGAATTGCCGAGAGGATATTGGCGCGCCCTCGGGTGGAATAGAGTTCTTCCCCGCTTGCCTCGAATGTCGGACACATCACCGGCGTCTCTTTCCGACAACCTCCACATCCGTTGCACTGTTCCAGATTGCCGATGAATTCCCGGTCCTTCTCCACAAAGGCCGAGAGGGGCTCAAAGGGGAGCCTGAGCTGAGAGCCGGGACCGAGCCTGAGGTCGGCATCGAGACGAAATCTCCCGGTGTCGACGATCTTCCCGGGATTCATCAGACCCCCAGGATCGAAGAGGGTCTTGATCCTTGAGGAAAGTTCGATGATCTCCTCACCGAGATGCTCCTTCAGGAATTCCGTGCGGCTGATGCCGACACCATGTTCTCCCGCAATGGAGCCTCCGAAACTCGACACAAGAACGGACGCCTCTTCAGCGATTTCCCGGAGCATCCGCAGATCCTCGATCTCATGCAGATCCAGAGTCGGCCGGACATGAAGCAGGCCGGAGGCGGCATGTCCGTAGAAGGAGGCGGAGAGGCCGCGGCTCCTGAGAATCTCTTTCAGGCCCCGGACATAGGCCGGCAGCTGCTCCGGCCTCACACAGATATCCTCGATCACCGTGGCGGGTTTCGCCGGACCGACACATCCGGTCACCAGAGAGAGTCCCGACCGACGCAGCTCCCAGACCAGCTCGCGTTCCCGGGCCTTGCGACACAAAATAAGCCCGGCGCCGGGCGCTGATGCTTTGAGCTTGCCGGCGTAGTCCTCGATCCGCCCGAAGAACTCGACAAGCAGCAGGCTCTCACAGCTTGAGTCCTCGAGCCCGAGGAGTTGCCGGGCCTCGGCAAAAACCCTCCGGCCCCGGGTACGATCAAAAACCATTCTGTCAAGATGCTCGATCGCGGCCGGCGCCAATGGGATCAGCGCGGCCGCCGCTTCCATCGCCTCCTCGCAGCTTGCGAACTTCAGTACGGCCAGTCCCCTCTCCTGCGGCCTGGGAACCACACGCAGGATGGCCGAGACGATCAGCGCCAGGGTCCCTTCGCTTCCACACAGCAGGCGAGCAAGGTCTGAGGGATCCTCGGCGAAAGACGCCAGGGCATAGCCTGGACGTCGCTTCACGAGATTAAGTGGAAGGCGGCGCTCGATCAGTTCCCGCCTTCTCTCCACCAGAGCTGCCGCCGCGCCCCGGACCGACTCGAAGCCCCGATGATTCTTCCCGACCCAGCCGCTTCCCCCACCCGGCAGGACGATCTCAAGAGCGACCACATGATCCGCCGTCCTCCCGTAAACCGGGGCCTGGGCGCCGGAGGAATCATTGGCGATCATCCCTCCCAGGGTCGCCCGCGAGGAGGTTGCAACATCCGGTCCGAAACGCAGACCATCTCCAGCGAGCACCGCATTCAGTCGATCCAGAACAACACCCGGACCCACGAGCACCGTGTCGCTCTCCCGATCGAGTTCTCCGATCATTCTCAGATGTCTGGAACAGTCGATCACCAGTCCCTCACCGAGACAGGCGCCGACGAGGCCCGTCCCTGCTCCCCGTGGGCTGATTGAAATCCCCGATTCCCCGCCAATTCTCATCAGCTCGATCGCCTCTGTCCTGCTCCGGGGGAAGGCCACCGCTGCCGGTTCAAGTCGATGAATCGAGGCGTCCGTTGCGTAAAGAGCCCGGGTCAGGGCATCAGAGCGAATCTCGCAGCCCGTTGATTCCAGGGCCCGGCGATCGGAAGTCTTCAACAAAGGCATGGGGGAATTGTAGCCGAGAAAAAACCCGCGCCGGAGCGCGGGTTGTGTCCTGGTGAGTTGCTGCCTATTCCCAGCTGTCGAGAATCTTCAGATAGTTCGATCGAGTATAGGCGACGGGATCCGGCGTACGTGAAAGATCCA
>JANTFG010000014.1 GCA_024763555.1 Thermoanaerobaculales bacterium | reverse complement strand
ATGAGAGCTACGCGGGCGCCCGGAATTTCTATCATTTCCAGGAGACGATCCGCGGTATCACCGGCCTGCCCTTCATTATTCCGACCCACCAGGGCCGGGTTGCGGAGAATCTGCTCTTTTCGACGATCTGCGGGCCGGAAAGCCTGGTTCCTTCGAATAATCATTTCGATACCACCCGGGCGAATATTGAGATTCACGGGGCCCAGGCGGTCGATCTCGTGATCGCCGAAGGGCGGGATCCTTCCATCGAGCATCCCTTCAAGGGGAATATGGATATCGAAGCACTGGATTCTTTTCTCAGGACCCACGGCCGCGAGAAGGTTCCGGTCGTGATGCTGACGGTCACCAACAACTCCGGAGGCGGACAGCCGGTCAGTCTGGAGAACATCCGAGCCACGGCCGCTGTCTGCAAGAAGCATGGCGTGCCCTTCTTTCTTGACGCCTGCCGCTTTGCGGAGAATGCGTGGTTCATCAAGCAGCGGGAGCCCGGTCAGGGACATCGCAGCGTCCGGGATATCGCTGCTGACATGTTCCATGCGGCCGACGGCTGCACGATGAGCGCCAAGAAAGACGGTCTCGCCAATATGGGCGGCTTCATCGCGATGCGAAAGCAGGAGCTTTTCGAGAAGCTCAAGAATATGCTGATCCTCATTGAGGGTTTTCCGACCTACGGAGGTCTTGCGGGCCGGGATCTCGAGGCGGTAGCACGTGGACTGGAGGAGGTCCTCGACGAGTCCTACCTGGAGTTCCGGGTGGGGCAGGTCCAGGCCTTTTGGGAGCGCCTCGATTCCGTGGGTGTTCCGGTGATGCGGCCGCCGGGAGGCCATGCGGTCTATCTTGACGCTCTCGGTTTTCTTCCCCATCTGCCTCAGGAAAAATTTCCAGCCCAGGCGCTGACCGTGGCGCTTTACCTGGAAGGCGGGATTCGCGGGGTGGAGATCGGCGGGTCGATGTTTGGAAAAATCAATCCTGAGACCGGCGAAAACATCTGGCCGCAGCTGGAACTGGTTCGCCTGGCCATTCCACGAAGGGTCTATACCAATACCCATCTGGAGTATGTTGCTGAGATTATCGAAGATGTCTATCGGAAACGAGAGAAAATCAGCGGGCTTAAGATGGTGTATGCTCCTGAGGTTCTCCGCCATTTTACGGCGAGATTCGAGCTGCTGGGTGATTGACCGCGGCGGGGAGGCGAGTTAGGCTTGCACTGCATGATGAGAGATTCTCGATGGTACTGACGGGTTATAACACCGATATTGAGCACGAGGGAGTGACCTACCACGTGCAGACGGAGGATAAGGGTCGTTCCAATCCCTTTATCGAGACTCTGATCTACGCGAAGGGGGAAATCCTCCATTCAAGGCGGACGGGCTACCACGAGATGCTCGCCCAGGGCGCGGATGACGCCGCGATCTCACAGTTGATGGACCGTCAGCACCGGACGATGGTCGAGGTCATCCGGCGCGGTCGGCTTCCGGAGCTGACGGGGCGGGCGGAGGAGAGTCGGGTCGGTGCGGTGACGGAGCCGGGTCTTGTCGCGGCGCCCGGGGGGGCGGAGCCATCCCTCGATGAAGTGATCCTGGACTATCTCCGAGCCCAGCGTGGTCGGGCCCATCTCATCCTCAAGGCGGAGGGGGATCAGGAGTTCATCTACGGGGAAGCCTCTCGGGTTCGTATCGTGGCCTCATCCTCGACGGATCAGCACCCGGTTCCCGGGGCCAGGGTCTCGGTGATCTTCAAGTCGACCGCGGAACCACGGCGCGCCCTTCTCATCGAGGGCGAGACAGATCCAAACGGTGTTTTCGCTGGAGAAGTCGAAGTGCCGCCTTTTAACGGCGGGACCTCGGCGGTCATCGTCAGTGCTGAGTCCGAGATCGGGCAGTCTGAAATCAAGCACCTCGTGCATCAGTGAGGCTTTGTTTGAGAAGAACTGAGGTCAGCACTTGCCCTGAGATGAATTTTGAATTACACTAGCCGCTGGATGTGGGCCGTTAGCTCAATTGGCAGAGCAAGTGACTCTTAATCACTAGGTTAGAGGTTCGATTCCTCTACGGCTCACCACTCCCCCCTCAACGTGCTGCGAAAGTGGCGGAACTGGCAGACGCGCGAGACTTAGGATCTCGTGGGGTTCTCCCCTTGGGGGTTCGAGTCCCCCCTTTCGCACCAACCGGAGATCAATATGCCCTATGAAATGACCCGCGGATCAGACCACACCCTTGAGATCACAGGACAAATCGACGCCGATACGGTCGGCAGGGAGCGTGAGAATATCGTTCGGAAGCTTCGCTCCCAGGCTGCAATTCCCGGCTTTCGTCGGGGCAAGGCGCCGTTTTCCGCGATCAGAGCCCGCTTCGGCGCTGAGATCCTCGAGGAACTCAAGGAGAATCTGACCGAGAGCGTCTGGCATGAAATGCTCGATCAGGAGGAAGATTTTCATCCGCTGACAATGCCCCATTTTCACGAGATGGAGCTGAAAGAGGATGGGAGCTTCAGCTTCTCGGCCCACATGGAAGTTCGGCCGAAGTGGGAGCTTCCCGATCTGGATTCGCTGCAGATTTCCGATATCCCGATCGAAGTGAGCGAGGAAGAGATCGAGGGTGAACTCGCCAAGATCCAGGAGGAACAGGCTTCGTGGATCCCGGCGGAGGATGACGCTCAGGCCGGAGACGGAATGCTGGTCGAGTGTGATCTCAAGACCCGGGTCGGTGAAGATGAAGAGGAGCAGGAACAGGAAGGCGCCAGGATCCTGGTGGGCGCCGATGGAATTCCCGCAGAGATTCATGAGGCCTTGCAGGGAGCGCGGCCGGGAGAGACCCGGGAGGCCAGTCATCGCAGGGATTCCGAAGACGAGGAATCGCCCCTCGTACAGCATCGGATTGAAGTCAAGAGCCTCAAGGTGAAGGAGCTTCCGGAGCTGGGCGACGAGCTGGCGAAGGCCCTGGAATTCGATTCGCTGGATGAGCTGAAAGAGCGGATTCGCGAGGTACTGCTCCAGCAGAAGAAGTCCGATCGTCGGGAGGCCATCCGGCGGCAGATTCTTGATGCCCTGGAGAAAGATCTTGATCCGGAGACCCTGCCACCGACGCTCGTGAAGAACGGTGTGGCCGAGGACATGCAGCGTTTCGCCTATTCCCTGGCGATGCGGGGTGAGTCCATGCCGGAGGATATGGACTGGCAGCAGCTCCAGCTGCAGTTGGAACCCGGCGCCCGGAAACGCGTGATGGACACGCTTGTCCTGGAGCAGCTGGCGCGTAAGTGGGAAGTCCCGGTTCCCGAAAAGGACGTTGAGATGTACGTGCGCTCCGAGGCTGCCCAGAAGGGCGTGCCCGTCGATGAGCATCGGGCCGCACTGGAGGCTGAGGACCGCATCGACCAGATCCGCCACGCCGCCCTGATGTCGGCTGTGGTCGGCGAGATGTTCTCGCGACTTGGAATTTCGGAGGACTGATGAGCCTGACCATTCCCTTTGTCGTTGAGCAGACCAGCCGGGGAGAGCGTTCTTACGACATCTACTCCCGCCTTCTGAAAGATAATGTCATTTTTCTGGCTTCACCGATCGACGATCAGGTGGCCTCGCTGGTGATCGCCCAGATGCTCTTTCTTGAGGCCGAGAATCCCGAAAAAGACATTTTTCTCTACATCAACTCTCCGGGTGGAGCGATCACCTCGGGACTGGCGATCTATGACACCATGCAGTACGTCAGACCCGATGTTTCCACGATTGCCCTGGGGCAGGCGGCTTCAATGGCAGCGGTTCTCCTGGCGGGAGGAGCGAAGGATAAGCGCTTCGCCCTGCCCCACAGCCGCGTCCTCCTTCACCAGCCGCTGATGTCCGGGCTGCAGGGTCAGGCGACGGATATCGATATCCATGCCCGCGACATCATGAGATTGAGGACGCGCTTGAACGAGATTCTGGCGGACCACACCGGTCAGCCGATCAAGAAGATCAACGAAGATACGGAGCGGGACTTTATCCTGGAGTCCGCCGAGGCTCTGGACTATGGTCTGGTTGATGAGATCATCACGCAGAGGGCGCCTGCCTCGTGAGCTGTTTGCGCGCATGGTATAAAATGGAAACTGGAGGATCTGATGTCCCATCGTGAGAGCGAGTTGTTGCGGTGCAGTTTCTGCGGCAAGAGCCAGCACGAGGTCAGGAAACTCATCGCCGGGCCCACCGTCTACATCTGCAACGAATGTGTGGAAGTCTGTCTTGACATTATCGCGGACGATCGGATCGAAGAGAGTCGCTCCGAGTACGGACAACTCCCGAAACCCCGTGAGATCAAGGATCATCTTGATGCTTTTGTGATCGGCCAGGAGAGCGCCAAGAAGAAGCTCTCGGTTGCCGTCTACAACCACTACAGGAGAATCGAATACCAGCAGCACTCTGCGGACAAGGACGAGGTTGAACTTGCCAAGTCCAATATTCTCCTCATTGGTCCGACGGGAACCGGAAAAACCCTGCTGGCCCAGACCCTGGCCCGTCAGCTCAAAGTTCCATTCACGATTGTCGATGCGACGACCCTGACGGAAGCCGGCTATGTCGGCGAGGATGTTGAAAATATTCTTCTTCGCCTCTATCAGGCGGCGGATGGCGACAAAGATCTTGCGGAGCGGGGGATCGTGTACGTCGATGAGGTCGACAAGATCGCCCGAAAATCCGATAACCCTTCGATTACCAGGGATGTCTCCGGTGAAGGCGTGCAGCAGGCCTTGCTGAAGATCCTTGAGGGAACCGTTGCCAACGTTCCTCCTCAGGGCGGACGGAAACATCCCCACCAGGAGTTCATTCAGATCGATACGACCAACGTGCTCTTCATCTGCGGAGGCGCCTTCGTCGGGCTCGAAGATGTCGTGGCCGAACGCCTCAACCGCAAACAGATGGGTTTCGGTGTCGACCTCGGTGGAAATCAGAAGGAAGTCGATGAACTCCTGGAGCATGTTCATCCCGAGGACCTCATTAAATACGGTATGATTCCGGAGTTTGTGGGCCGGATTCCTGTTGTCTCCACCCTGCATGATTTGGACCACGAGGCTTTGGTGCGGATTCTGACCGAACCGAAGAATTCCCTGGTTCGCCAGTACGAGACGATGCTGGGCTTTGAGGATGTTAAATTAAGCTTCACCGATGATGCCCTCCAGTCCATCGCGACCGAGGCGCTCGGGCGAAAGGTCGGCGCCAGGGGTCTCCGGATCATCCTGGAAGAATTGATGCTGGATATTATGTACCAGATTCCCTCCCTGCCCGATGTGGAAGAGTTGGTGATTTCCCGCGATGTGGTTGAACAGCGCGTTCCGCCCTTGACCGGGGTTCGTAAGAAGGTCAGCTGAGTGGGTCGCCGATCGGGTGGAAAAGTTTCCGATCGGCGCATTTCCACGGAATTTCCGGAATCGAGAGTTGAGTCGTGAGTGATACAGATCAAAAAATGCAGCTGCCCGTGGTTCCGCTTCGGGACATGGTGATCTTCCCGGGAATGATGGCGCCCTTTGTTGTCGGTCGGAAGGCCTCCGTTGAGGCCCTGGAGGCCGCGGTCGGTCGGGAGGATCCAAAGATCTTCCTCCTGACGCAGAAAGATCCGAAGGTGGATGATCCTCAAGCGGAGGACCTTTATTCCTACGGAACCATCGCCCGGATCATTCAAAAAGGTCGGATGGCGACCGGGAATCTCAAGGTTGTGGCGGAGGGTCTTGAAAGGGCCCGGGTCAGGAAGTTCATCGGGCTGGAACCCCATATCGAGGTCGAGGTCGAGCGAAGGTACGCCCAGGTTGAAGTGACGCCTGCCGTCCGGAAGTATATGGATGAGATCACGGAGCTTTTCAAAGAATATGCCAAGCTCTCCCATCACCTCTCGGCGGATGGGGTTCTGGCCTCGCTGCAGACCCGGGATATCAACCACTTCGCGGATATCCTGGCGGCGCATCTCTCCAAACCCAGTTCGGAAAAGCAGAAAATCCTGGAGATGGAAAACCCCCTGGAGCGGCTTCAGCTGCTCAACGATCTCATCGATATCGAGATCGACCGTCTGCACATCGACCGCAGGATTTCCTCGCGGGTCAAGAAACAGATGGAGAAATCCCAGCGTGAGTACTATCTTTCCGAGAAGATCAAGGCGATCAACGAGGAACTGGGGCGCAAGGACCTCAGCGAAGAGCTGAAGAAGCTGCGGCAGCAGGTTGAAGAGGCGGGGATGAGCGAAGAGGCGAAGGACCGGGCCCTGAAGGAGATCGGGAGACTGGAATCGATGCCGCCCGCCTCCGCGGAATCCGGTGTTTCCAGGAATTACGTCGACTGGCTGCTCTCGGTCCCCTGGAGGAAAGCCTCCCGGGAAATCCGGGACATCAGGAAGGCGGAGGAGGTCCTGGAGAATGACCACTTCGGCCTCGAAAAGGTCAAGGAACGCATCCTGGAGTTCCTCGCGGTCCGCCAGATCTCCCGGAAGACACAGGGGACGATTCTCTGTTTCGTCGGTCCTCCCGGCGTCGGGAAGACCTCATTGGCGCGTTCCATCGCACGGGCGACGGGACGGAAATTCGTCAGGCTCTCCCTTGGCGGAGTGCGGGACGAGGCGGAAATCCGCGGCCACCGCCGGACCTATATCGGCGCCTTCCCGGGTCAGATCATCCAGATGATGAAGAAAGCGGCGACGATCAATCCCGTCATTCTCCTCGACGAGGTGGACAAGATGGCTTCAGACTTCCGGGGAGATCCCGCGGGTGCGATGCTGGAAGTCCTGGATCCGGAACAGAACAACAGCTTCCACGACCACTATCTCGATGTGGATTATGATCTCTCGAAGGTCCTTTTCGTCTGCACGGCCAATGTGACCCATACCATTCCCCCCGCCCTTAAGGATCGAATGGAGACCATCGAACTCTCGAGCTATACCCACCTGGAGAAGCTTGAGATTGCACGGAACTTTCTTCTGCCTCGGCAGATCGACCGCCACGGGCTGAAGGCTTGGAAGATCTCTTTCGAGGAGGAGGCTCTGCGTTTTCTGATTGAGCGTTATACGCGCGAGTCCGGGGTCCGGAACCTCGAGCGGGAGATCTCTTCGATCTGCCGTAAGCTGGCCCGTCAGATTCTCAAAGATGGTCTCAAGAAGGGCAGCAGGCTGAACATCGATTCCGGCGCCATTCGGCGACATCTCGGGGCGCCGCGATTCCGCGAGCTGAGGAGAGAAGAGATGCCGGAACCGGGGATTGCCTGTGGTCTGGCGTGGACCCAGGTCGGTGGAGAGCTCCTGACAACCGAGGTGCTTCTGATGCGGGGCAAGGGTCAGTTGACGCTGACCGGCCAGCTTGGAGATGTCATGCAGGAGAGTGCCCGGGCGGCTCTGTCCTTCGTGAAATCCCGCGCCGATGACTACGGGATCGACCCGGAGACCATCGAAAAGACCGACATCCATATCCACGTTCCCGAGGGCGCGATTCCCAAGGATGGCCCCTCGGCGGGGATCACGCTCTGCACGGCGCTGGTTTCGGCCCTGACGGGGACGCCGGTCCGGGTGGACGTTGCGATGACCGGCGAGTTGACCCTGCGCGGAAGGGTTCTTCCGATCGGCGGTCTCAAAGAAAAGGCGATTGCAGCCTACCGTGCCGGGATCATGGAGGTCATCATTCCGGAAGAGAATGAGAAGGATCTCGAGGAAATCCCGGAGGAGCTTCGAAAGGAAATGGACTTCGTCATGGTGAAAAATATGGATCGGGTCCTCGAAAGGGCGCTCGTAGCCTCGCCCTGGCCGGCGGGTACGCCCGGGGGACGCGATCTCAAGGAGCGGGCGGCGAAGCCGATGGCGCACTGAATGGAGATTCGATCTGTCTCATTCCAGAGGGCGGGCCTCAAAGCTTCGGATCTGCCGAAGGAGTGGTTTCCGCATATCGCGGTTGCCGGTCGATCCAATGTGGGGAAATCCTCGCTGCTCAACTGGATGTTCCGGAGGAAACTGGCGCGGGTCGCCAAAGCGCCGGGAAAGACCAGGACGCTGAATTTTTTCCTGGTCAATGAGAACTTCTATATCGTCGATCTTCCGGGCTATGGTTATGCAAAGGTGGCCAAACATCTTCAGGAACAGTGGGGCAGGGATCTCGGTCTCTATCTCACTCGTGAGGAACGGCTTGCGGCGGTGATGACTCTGATCGATATCCGTCATCCTCCTACCGTGCTGGATCTTGAACTCCAGGAGCTGTTGCGTCGCCAGGGCATGGCATCCATCGTGGTTTTGACAAAGGCTGATAAAATCGGCAGGAGCCGTCAACGGCAGATGCAGTACAGAGTACAAGAGGAACTGGAGTTGCCTCATCTTCCCCTCGTGACCTCGGTCATGGCGGGGGAAGGGCGAAAGGCGCTGCTGGATGCAGTCGAGGCATCCATCTATTCGTGGAAAACCCGACAGGGGGAGAGAACTCATGGCACGTAAGAAGAAAAACGCACAGGACGAAACCGTCGTCATTCCGCTGGATATCGATGATGAGATCGAGGAATACGAACAACAGGCGGCCCAGGCGGCCCAGGAGGGAAGGGTGGATCTCAAGCAGCTCAAGGGGATGAGTATCTCCGAGCTGGCCAGCATGGCCCGTGCTCTGGCCGTTGAGAATCCGGTGGGGCTTCGTCGCCAGGATCTCATTTTCGGTATTCTCCAGCGACAGACGGAGCGGGAGGGCCTGATCTTCGGCGAGGGCGTTCTCGAGGTGCTGTCGGAGGGTTTTGGTTTCCTCAGGGCGCCCGAGTACAACTATCTGCCGGGGCCGGATGATATCTACGTCTCCCCCTCGCAGATCCGCCGTTTCAATCTCAATACGGGAGACACGGTCTCGGGTCAGATTCGCCCGCCGAAGGAAGGCGAGCGTTATTTTGCCCTGATCAAGGTCGAGGCCGTCAATTTCGAACCGCCTGATGTGGCCGTCGAGAAGGTCCTCTTCGACAACTTGACGCCGCTCTATCCCGAAGAGCGGATCAAACTCGAGGTTCCCGAGAACATGACATCCCGGGTGATGGATCTGACCACACCTCTGGGCAAGGGACAGCGTGGTCTCCTGGTGGCGCCTCCACGGACCGGAAAGACGATGATGCTTCAGGCCATCGCCAACTCCATCACCACCAATCACCCGGAGGTGACCCTGATCGTACTGCTGATCGACGAGCGTCCCGAAGAGGTGACGGACATGCAGCGTTCGGTCAGGGGAGAGGTTGTTTCCTCGACCTTCGACGAGCCGGCGACGCGTCACGTCCAGGTGGCCGAGATGGTGATCGAGAAGGCCAAGCGGCTGGTGGAACATCGCCAGGATGTGGTGATTCTGCTGGATTCCATCACGCGGCTCGCTCGGGCTTATAACACCGTGGTGCCGCCCTCGGGCAAGGTGCTCTCAGGCGGCGTGGACTCCAACGCCCTGCAGAAGCCCAAGCGATTCTTCGGCGCTGCGAGAAATATCGAGGAGGGAGGCAGTCTGACCATTGTCGGGACCGCCCTGATCGATACCGGCTCCCGGATGGATGATGTCATCTTCGAGGAATTCAAGGGGACGGGCAACATGGAGGTCCACCTTGACCGGAAGCTCGTCGAGCGCCGGGTCTTCCCCTCGATCGATATTCACAAGAGCGGGACCCGGAAGGAAGAGTTGTTGATCGACGAGTGGGAGCTGCGGCGGATCTGGGTTCTGCGGAAGGTGCTGGCCTCCCTGTCTCCGGTGGAGGCGATGGAGTTGCTCTTAGAGCGTCTCTCCAAGACTGAGACCAACCGTGATTTCCTTGAAGCCATGTCGCAGGGTTGATCCTGATGGGGATCGACGGGGTTCTTGCGAAGGCCCGCAGCGGCTCGCGGATCGATGCTCATGATCTCCAGCTGCTCTTTGACAGTTCCCGCCTGATCGAGATCGCGCAGGCGGCTCGGGAGCGGCGCGAGAGCATGCACCCGGAGCCGGAGGCGAGCTTCATCATCGACCGAAACATCAACTACACCAATGTGTGTGTGTATCGGTGCCGCTTCTGTGCTTTTTATCGTCCGGAGCGGCATCCGGAATCCTATCTGCTGAGTTTTGAGCAGATCGCGGAAAAGGTGGAGGAGACCATTGCGGCGGGAGGCACGGGAATTCTGCTGCAGGGCGGGGTCCACCCTGGCCTGAAGCTCGAGGACTACGCCTCGCTTCTCCGGCAGCTCAAGGCTCATTTCCCGTCCATCCACCTTCATGCCTTCTCGGCGCCCGAGATCTGGTACGTGGCCAAGGCCGAGAGACGCCCGATCGAAGAAGTGCTGTCAGCCCTCATTGATGCGGGCCTGGATTCCATTCCTGGTGGCGGGGCGGAGATCCTGGAAGATCAGACCCGGATCCGGATCTCATCCCGGGCCAAGGCGCCCACAGCCGTCTGGCTGGATATACATCGGAAGGCTCATCAGCTCGGACTGCGGACGACGGCGACCATGATGTTCGGGGTGGGCGAGAGCACCGAGGCGCGGATCGAGCACATTCTCGGCATCCGCTCTCTTCAGGATGAAATGGGCGGCTTTACTGCCTTTATCCCGTGGACTTTCCAGGAGAAAGATACGGCCCTGGAGGGTTTGTTCGAGGTCTCGGGTGGTGTGGACTACCTGAAGACGCTGGCGATTTCGCGGCTGGCGCTGGACAACATCGAGCATGTTCAGGGTTCGTGGGTCACCCAGGGGCCGAAAATGGGTCAGGTGTCGCTCTTTTTCGGGGCGGACGACCTCGGTTCCATCATGCTCGAGGAAAATGTCGTGGCCGCGGCCGGAACCTCGTACAGCATGAGTCGGGACCAGATGGTTCGGATGATTGAGGGCACAGGTCTTCGGGCCCGTCAGCGCCGGAGCCTCTATGATCCGATGTAGGAATGCGGAGATAAAATCAGGGTTTGACCATAGTTGCTCTGTGGTATATCATCAATGCGTAAGGTATTTTCCGTGAGATGTCTTCGATTGAGGAGGATCGGCAATGCGTAACAACGTGATCCGGGGAACGCTGGCGGTCGTATTGACCCTGCTTCCAGTGGCGGCTTTTGCCAATACGGTTTTTCACCTCGACAGCCCTTCTGACGGCTCGACGGTCTTCGGTCTCGTCGAGGTCCGGGGCTGGATCATGGATGACGGTCAGGAATGCGGGCCGCCGCCGGAATGGCAGGCCTGTGAGTGGACTACGGCTCCGGTGAGTTCCATCGAACTTTATGTGGATGACAGCTTTGTGGCCAGAGCCGATATCGGTCAGCCTCGCTGGGATGTTCTTCAGGCCTATCCCTGGTATGCGGGCACACCCTATGAAAGGCCGGGATTCAGCGTTTCTTTTGATGCTTCCCACTTTGTTTCGGGTGAGCACACTTTCTTCCTGAGGGTCATTTATTCGGATATGACGACGGAAGATTTCGGGACGACGACCGTGACGGTTGATCCCACCCGGAACCAGGCGCCCTTTGGTGAGCTTGAGATGCCGGGTCCGAACCAGCCGATGAACGGCGTGTACCCGGTGACGGGCTGGGCTCTTGATGACGGCAGTCTGGCAAAGGTCGAGGTCATGGTTGATGGATTGATTGTCGGCCAGGCCAATACCGGAGTTCATCGCCCGGATGTTTCCTACCGTTTCCCGAGCCATCCCGGTGCGGATTACGCCGGCTTCATCCGGATGCTGAATACCTCCGAGTTGACCAACGGGGTCCACTCGATCGCCATTCGGCTGACGGACAACCAGGGTGCCGTGCGGGTGGTCGGGCAGCGTTTCGTCCAGACCTTCAATACGGCTTATAATCTCCCGCCTTTCGGTGGAATCGACTGGCCTCAGCCGGACCACATCATGTATAGCGACGCCTGTACTCCTGATGCCGGTTTCTCGGGTGGTGAAGAATACGAGGAGCCGAGCGTCATCGAGTGGGTCAGTGGATGGGCTCTTGATGTCGGTTCCCGGACGGACCCGGGCGGAGTCGCCTACGTCCAGCTGCTGATTGACGGGGTGATTGTCAAGGATACGATGGTTGATTCCTTCTACTATCCCTGGCTGGAGCATGTTACGGAACTCGTCAACGCCTACGGGATCCCGAGGATGGACATCGCCAATCTCTTCCCTGATGTTCCCAACGCCAAAGATGCGGGCTTCTTCTTTGCCCTGGATATGTCGGATCTCATGATTCACCGGGGTTTCAAGCAGGGCCTCCATATGCTGACGATTCGGGCCGGGGACTGGGAAAATAACGTGGCGGATATCGCCCGGATTCCGGTGATCTTCGATTGCAGCGATGATCGTGACCGGCCCTCCTGGGGAGAGATCTACACTCCGAGGAATATGGAGCGGGTCGCGGGAGTCACGGAACTCAGCGGCTGGGCCATTGATCTGGATCTGGTTCAGGAAGTTGAAATCTGGCTTGATGGGCAGTATATCGATAATGCGGATGAAATTCATATTCCTACGCCGGAAGTGGAATTCCTCTATGCCTGGCTGTCGGACTGGATGACTGAAAATTCCGGTTGGCGCTACGATCTCGATACGATCGGCCTCAATATTACGGACGGTCAACATAAGCTGGTCGTGTGGACCGACGATTACTGGGGCCACAGGACGATGATCGCCGAGCAGGTCTTTGTCGTCGACAACAACGCCAAAGTAGACATGGCGGGCAAAGACGACGCCCTTCGCTGAGCCATCGCGAATCATGATGAAGCCCCCCGGAATTCGGGGGGCTTTTTTATGGGCTGGAAGGCCGGCGCAGACTTTGCGTTTGAGAGAACTCCCGGTCACGGATTCGCCTGGGGAGGCAGCTCTCCACATGGGGTTGTTTAGCGCTTGAGATTTGGACTCAAATACTAATAAACGGGTGCTTTGTGAAAATATTGACAAGAGAATCTCACCCGTTAGAATGACGGGGTCTTGGAGAAGGAGGTGGGTTGTGGAGCAGTACGTTCCCATCCTCGTCTATGCCCTCGTTGCCATCTCGTTTCCGATCATTACCCTGTTGCTGGCTCGAATCTTTCGGGCCGGATCGCCCGACCCTGTCAAGGCGGAAGCTTATGAGTGCGGGGTGCAGGCGGAGACGAAGGCCTTCGATACGCGGTTCTCGATCCGCTACTACCTGATCGCCGTCCTCTTTGTCGTCTTCGATGTCGAGACGATCTTTCTCTTTCCCTGGGCGGTTTCCTTTCAGCGTCTGGCGCTTTTCGGTTTCATCGAAATGATGATCTTCCTGGCCATTCTGCTGGTCGGCTATGTCTACGCATGGCGGAGAGGAGCGCTGGAATGGGCCTGATCGAAGATCGTTTTGAGAAGAACATCATCACGACGACCTACGACGCGGTTTTCAACTGGGCACGTCGCTCCTCGCTCTGGCCGATGCAGTTCGGTCTGGCCTGCTGCGCGATCGAGATGATGGCCGTGCTTGATCCCCGCTACGATATGGCGCGTTTCGGCGCCGAGGTTTTCCGTGGAACGCCACGGCAGTCCGACATGATGATCGTCGCGGGAACCGTCACCGAGAAAATGGCGCCGATCATCAAACGACTCTACCGCCAGATGGCCGAACCCAAGTACGTGCTGGCCATGGGCTCCTGTGCCACCTGCGGCGGCCCCTACAAGACCTACGCGGTGACCCAGGGTGTGGACCGGATCATCCCGGTCGACGTCTACATCCCCGGCTGCCCGCCGCGGCCGGAGGCGCTGCTCTATGGACTGATGCAGCTGCAGCGGAAAATCGATCGACAGAGTATTGCCCGTTCCAGGGCTTCATGAGGGAGAGAGCATGAGCGACGAGAAGCAATCCCCGGTGCAGCCGGCGGAAGAAAAAACACCGGCGCCGAAACCTCCCTGGGAGGATAAGCCAGTCCCGCCCGTCCATGAGGATGCCTCATCGGATGCCGACGCGACGGCCCTTGCCGCGGCCATCGAGGGCGCCCTGCTGGCGGCCGATCGTTTTGCCGGCGAACTCACCCTGAGCGTCCCCTACGAAAAGATCCGGGAGATCTGCTCCTTCTTCAAAGAAGAACAGGGTTTCAAATTCCTGGTCGACCTGACGGCGATCGACTGGATGGACCGAGAGGAGGGTCGTTTTGATGTTGTCTACTGGATTCATCGCCACAGCGACTCCAAGCGGATCCGCCTGAGGACCGCTCTTCCCCTGGAGGAGCCGATCGATTCGGTTGTTCCCGTGTGGAAAACGGCCAACTGGATGGAGCGCGAGGTCTACGACATGTTCGGGATCATTTTCGAGGGACATCCAAACCTGGAGCGAATCCTGACCTGGGAGGGCTTCAACGGCCATCCGCTGCGGAAGGACTTCCCGGTCGAAGGGATCGATACCGGTGCGGCGATCTATCCCGATGTTTATCCTCCGGGCGGTGGGCCGGATGCTGCGGAGGAAGGGGCATGAGCATGCATGATCCGCTGAAACCCCTGTTCGACGTCGAGGAGATGGAGATCAGCTTCGGTCCCCAGCATCCCGCGACCCACGGTGTGCTCCGTGTTCAGATTAAGCTGGACGGTGAGCGCATCATGGAGGCCAAACCCATCATCGGTTACCTCCACCGTGGAACCGAGAAACTCTTCGAGACCATGGCCTTTCCGGCCTGTATCCCTCACACCGACCGGATGGATTACGTCACCTCGGCGACCAATAACCAGGGCTTCTGTGTTGCCATGGAGAAGCTCCTGGGTCTGACGATTCCGCCGCGGGCCGCCTATATCCGGATGATTCTCGCCGAGTTACAGCGCCTCGCCTCGCATCTGGTCTGGCTGGCGACCCATGCCATCGATATCGGCGCCATCACGCCCTTCTTCTATACCTTCAGGGAGCGTGATGCCATCCTCGACCTCTTCGAGGAGTACTGCGGTGCGCGCCTGACCCTCAACACCATGCGGATCGGAGGCGTGCCCTTCGAACTGCCAGAGGGCTGGCTGGATCGCTGTTCGGCCTTCATCGAGGCTTTTCCGAAGCATATCGAGGAGTACGAAACCCTCCTGACCGAGAATCGGATCTGGAAGAAGCGGACCATCGGGATCGGCGTCAT
This sequence comes from Thermoanaerobaculales bacterium, assembly GCA_024763555.1. GTDB lineage: Bacteria > Acidobacteriota > Thermoanaerobaculia > Thermoanaerobaculales > Sulfomarinibacteraceae > JANTFG01. The sequence goes on along the minus strand of JANTFG010000014.1, from coordinate 12,312 downwards.
CCCCGCCGAGGAGGCGATCGAGATGGGCATGACCGGACCGCCTCTGCGTGGTTCCGGGGTCGAGTGGGATATCCGTAAGGTCTTTCCCTACGATCGCTACGACGAGATCGAATTCGATATCCCCACCGGAAAAAACTGCGATACCTACGACCGATACCTCGTGCGGATGGAAGAGATGCGGCAGTCGGTCCGCATTATCCGCCAGTGCATCGAGAAGATTCCCGATGGACCGATCATGGCCAAGGCGCCGAAGGTGCTTCGGGCCAAAGAGGGCATGGTCTACGCCTCGGTCGAGAGCCCCAAGGGCGAGCTGGGTTATTTCATCGTCGCGACCGAGAAGGGAACGACTCCCTATCGGTGCCGGGTGCGCCCCCCCTCATTCGTCAACCTCCAGGCCCTGCCCCAGCTGGTCGAAGGTGCGCTGGTGGCCGATCTGGTCGCCGTCATCGGAACCCTGGACATCGTCCTGGGTGAGATTGACAGGTAGGAGACTGCGATGCCGGAAGCCGTATTGAATTTGCTGCTCATTCCGCTGATCAAGATCGTCGTGCTCCTCGGAGTCGTCCTTCTGATCGTGGCCTATCTCACCTATGCCGAGCGCAAGATCCTGGCCTATATGCAGGTCCGCCTCGGCCCCAATCGCGTCGGCCCCAAGGGCTGGCTGCAGCCGATCGCCGACGGGCTCAAGCTCTTCGTCAAGGAGGATCTGATCCCGGGCGGTGCGGAGCGTTTCGTCTTCCTGCTGGCGCCGGGATTGATCATGGTGCCCGCCCTGCTGATGTTCGCCGTGATTCCCTTCGGCGAGCCATTCAAGGTGGGCGGCCGAACGATCACACCCTATCTGGCGGACGTCAACATCGCGATTCTGCTGTTGCTGGGTATTTCCTCCATCGGAGTCTTCGGAATCATCCTCGGCGGCTGGTCCTCCAACTCCAAGTTCTCCCTGATGGGCGGCCTTCGCTCGGCGGCCCAGATGATCTCCTACGAGATCCCCATGGGTTTTGCAGTTGTTTCCGTGCTGATGATGGCGGGGACGCTTTCCCTCGTCGGCATCGTCGAGGCGCAGCGCCAGGCCCATATCTGGTTTGTCCTGCCGGGGATTCTGGCCTTCGGGATCTACTGGATCTGCGGGGTGGCCGAAACCAACCGCAACCCCTTTGACCTGCCCGAGGCCGAAGCCGAACTGGTCGCGGGTTTCCACACCGAGTATTCGGGCATGAAATTCGCGCTCTTCTTCCTGGCCGAGTACGCCAATATGATGGTGATCTCGGCCCTGGCGACCGTGATGTTCTTCGGGGGCTGGCTGCCGCCCTTCCCCAATCTCCTGGCCGGGCTTTGGGCATCGCCGGTGCTGGCCTGGATCCCCGGGGTCGTCTGGTTCGCCGCGAAGATGGGTTTTTTCCTCTTCTGTTATATCTGGTTCCGTGGAACTTTCCCGCGGTATCGCTTTGATCAGCTGATGGCCGTCGGATGGAAGTGGCTCCTGCCGCTTTCCCTGGCCAACGTCATGCTGGTCGGTGTGCTGATGTTGTGGTGGAAAGGATAGAAAATGCCGGTGAAAGAGTTTTTCAAAACACTGGTTCCGGTCGAGCTCTTCCAGGGTCTCGGTGTCACCGGCGCCTACCTCTTCCGTAAAAAGGAGACGGTGCAGTACCCGGAGAAGCGCCTGGAACCCCAGGACCGTTTCCGCGGAATGTTCGGCTATTCGCTGGAACGCTGCATTGACTGCCATCTCTGCGCCAAGGCCTGCCCGATCTCGATCATCCATATCAAGGATCACACCGAGGTCGAGGAGGTCGAGGGGCCGGACGGCAAGATCAAGAAGAAAAAAACCAAGGTCATCGACCGTTACGATATCGACGTCAAGCGCTGCATGTTCTGCGGCCTCTGCGAGGAGGCCTGCCCGACGGATGAGAAGTCGATCTGGCTGACGACCAAGAGCTATGAAGGCGCCGTCTACGAGCGGAATGAGGCCCTGTACTTCGACAAGGAACGCCTGGGGTCCTGGGAAGGCTTTGTAGGCTTTCCCGGGGTGAAGGCGCCGGCCGAAGGGCAGCTGCCCTCGGATCCGCTCGGCAAAAAGAAGGCAGCGGAAGGGGGCGCGTGATGGACTTTCTCGTCGCTCATTTTGCGGAACTGCTCTTCTATTTCCTGGCGGGATTGACGGTGCTCTTCGCCCTCGGCGTGGTCCTTTTCAAGAACCCCGTCCATTCCGCGCTCTCCCTCCTGGCGACCTTCGTGACGGTGGCGATGCTCTTCATCTTCAGTCACGCAGAATTTCTCGGAGCGGTGCAGCTGATGGTCTATGCCGGCGGCATCATGGTCCTCTTCCTCTTCGTCATCATGCTGGCGAGGACGGAGGGAATTCAGAGTGAGGCAGCCTTTCTTTCGAATATGGCGCCGGCCGCTGTTGTCGGCGGGGTGCTCCTCGGGGCCCTGATTTCCGCAGGAATTCTCCTCGGCGTGCTGGCAAGCGGACATGGAAATCCGGCGGCGCTGGAGATGGTGGACGGCGCCCGCCTGGGTAATACCGAAGCCGTATCGATGCTGCTCTATACCAAGTACCTCATTCCTTTCGAGGTGGTCTCGGTCATTCTCCTGGTCGCCATGATCGGCGCCATTGTTTTCGGGAGGAAGGATCGATTTTCTGAGGTGGGAAAAGAGGAGGTGGACTCGTGATTTCGGCCACCCATTATCTGATCCTCTCGCTGATTCTTCTCAGCCTCGGGCTGATCGGGGTCATGATGCGGAGGAATTTCATTACGGTGTTGATGTCTCTGGAGTTGATCTTTAACGCGGTCAACCTCAATCTCATCGCTTTTTCCTACCAGCTCGGCGATCTCTCCGGACAGATCCTGGCAATCTTCGTCATCACTGTAGCGGCGGCCGAGGCGGCGATCGGACTGGGTCTGATCATCGCCCTGACGCGGCTCCGAAATACCGTGAACCTCGACGAAGTCCACGAGATGGAGGGATAGGCGAATGAAGTTCTATCATTATCTCTGGCTGATCCCTCTCTTCCCGCTGATCGGCGCGGCCATCAACGGTCTCATTGTCAATCGTCGGGGCATGGGAAAGAATCTGGCCCATACGATCGCGCTGATCGGATCGGGTCTCGCCTGGCTCTGGGGCTGGGCCGCAGTCCTCCAGTGGTATCTGACGGAGGATCATACGAAGTCCTATGTGGTCAAGGCCTTCACCTGGATGAGCGGTGGGATGATGCCGCTCTTTGGCGGCGGGCATGCGCCTCTGGAGATTTCCGCCTCATACCAGATCGATCCGATCTCGGCCGTGATGGTTTCCTTCGTGACCTTTGTGGGCTTCCTGATCCACCTCTATTCCGTCGGTTACATGCATTCTGAGGATGATCGGGCCTACAGCCGCTATTTCTCCTACCTCAACCTCTTCATGTTCGCCATGCTGACCCTGATCCTCGGCGCGAATCTGCCGGTGCTCTTCGTCGGCTGGGAGGGCGTGGGCCTCTGTTCCTACCTGCTCATCGGTTTCTACTTCGAGAAGGACTGGTGTGCGACGGCCGGTAAGAAGGCTTTCATCGTTAATCGGATCGGCGATTTTGGTTTCCTTCTGGCGATCTTTTTCACCTTCGAGTACTTCGGCACTCTTGATTTCGTCAAACTTTCCGAGATCATGTCGGCCCATCACGCGGCGGCCCAGTGGGGCGGCGCAGCCACCCTCATCGGCCTCCTGCTCCTGGTTGGCGCGATGGGAAAATCGGCGCAGATTCCACTCTATGTCTGGTTGCCCGATGCGATGGCCGGTCCGACGCCGGTTTCGGCCCTGATTCACGCGGCGACCATGGTCACCGCCGGCGTCTACATGGTCGTTCGGACCAATTTCTTTTATCACCTCGGACCCCAGGCGATGCTCGGGGTAGCGATCGTCGGCGGATTCACAGCATTTTACGCCGCGACCATCGGGCTCGTGCAGAACGATATTAAGAAGGTTCTGGCCTACTCGACGGTTTCCCAGCTGGGCTATATGTTCCTGGGCGCCGGCGTTGGCGCTTTTGCGGCAGGGCTCTTCCATGTCGTAACCCACGCTTTCTTTAAGGCCTGCCTCTTTCTCGGTTCCGGGTCCGTGATCCACGCATGCAGCGGGAACCAGGACATGCGCACCATGGGTGGTCTGAGGAAGTATATGCCCAAGACCTATTGGACATTCCTGGCGGCCACGCTGGCCATTGCGGGGATTCCGCCATTTGCCGGTTTTGTTTCAAAGGATGCGATCCTGGGCAAGGCTTTTGAGGCGGGTTTCACTGATCTCAATGGTTTCGGGACGGCTTACTTCGTCCTCTGGGCCTTAGGTCTTGCCGGAGCTGCGCTGACGGCCTTCTACATGTTCCGCCTGGTCTTCATGACCTTCCATGGCGAGTTCCGGGGAACGGAGGAGGAGAAACATCACCTCCACGAATCGCCCTGGACGATGACCCTGCCTCTGCAGGTGCTGGCCATTCTCTCGATCTTCGGAGGCATCGTCATCGGCTTCCCGGGACAGCTCTTCCACAAGGAGGGCTGGTCCTTCATCGATGGTTTCCTGGCGCCGATGATGGTCGGTGTACATGAGCACGGTGAGCATGCGATCTCCTTCGGGCTCGAGTGGGGTCTGGTGGTCCTCTCGGTGCTGGTGGCATGCGGCGGTATTTTCGTCGCCTGGTCGATGTACAAGAAGGACCCGAGTTTTTCCGTGCCGAAATCTCTGGCGGAACGATTCCCCAGGGCCTATCAGCTCCTGCTCAACAAGTATTGGGTGGATGAAATCTACGACGTCCTCTTTGTGCAGGCATGTATCAAGCTGGCCGATCTCCTCTGGGAGTTCGACGCCCGCGTGGTGGATGGTGTGGTCAACGGAACCCGCCACCTGACGGTGGGTACGAGTTTTGTCTCCGGTATCTTCGATCTTCGGGTCGTCGATGGAATCGTCAATCTGGTCGCCACGATCAACTATCGAGCAAGCGGCGCATTCCGTCGTCTCCAGGTGGGCTTCACCCAGGGTTATGCCATGGTGATGGTCTTTGGAGCGGCGCTTCTGCTGGCCGTTTTCTTTATCTCATTTTAAGGACGGGGTACAACGATGGAAACCCAGTACGCGTATCTTCTCAATATCATCTGCTACCTGCCGCTTGCGGGCGCCGTCATGCTCCTTTTTATCAACAAGGAGAATGTCAAGGCGATCAAGACTCTGGCGACGACAGTTGCGGCCATCGATTTCATCGTCTCCCTGCCCCTGTGGTTTCTCTATAAACCTGAGGGGGCGGAATTCCAGTTCGTCACGAAGGTGGACTGGATTCCCTCGATCGGGGTTCAGTATTTCTTCGGGGTCGACGGTTTCTCCGTCCTCCTGATTCTGCTGACAACCCTGCTCGGGCTGATCTCCATCTACTCCTCCTTCACGGCGATCACGAATCGCGAGAAGGAGTACTACGTCTTCCTCCTGCTTCTGCAGGTCGGCATGCTGGGCGTCTTCTGCTCTCTGGATTTCGTACTCTTTTACGTCTTCTGGGAAGTCATGCTGGTGCCGATGTACTTCCTGATCGGTGTCTGGGGCGGACCGCAGAAGCTCTACGCGGCGATCAAGTTCTTTCTCTATACCCTGGTCGGCTCGGTGCTGATGCTCGTCGGCATCCTGGCCCTTTACTTCTACAACTCCACCGGTCTGGAGGCGATCGGCCTGCATGGTCTGGGCAACGCCGCGACCTTTGCGGTGCCTTCTCTTTATGCCATCGCGCCGCAGATTCCCGCGAGTCTCCAGTTCTGGATCTTCCTGGCCTTCTTCGTCGGATTCGCCATCAAGGTGCCGATGTTCCCCTTCCACACATGGTTGCCGGATGCTCACGTGCAGGCGCCGACCGCCGGATCCGTCATCCTGGCCGGTGTTCTCCTGAAGATGGGAACCTACGGTTTCATCCGCTTCTCGCTGCCGCTTTTGCCGGATGCAACGGTCAAAGCCGCCGGCTGGATCGGAGTGATGGCCATCATCGCGATCATCTACGGCGCTCTGGTGGCCATGGCTCAGAAGGACATGAAGAAGCTGGTGGCCTACTCCTCGGTTTCTCATATGGGATTCGTTATGCTGGGCATGTTCGCCCTCAACCAGGCGGGTCTGCGCGGGTCCATCCTCCAGATGCTCAACCACGGAGTGAGCACCGGCGCACTCTTCCTTCTGGTTGGAATCGTCTATGAGCGGCGCCACAACCGAATGATTGCGGAGTACGGAGGCATCGCCAAAATCATGCCGGTCTACGCGACCTTCTTCCTGATCATTACGCTGTCGTCGATCGGTCTGCCGACTCTCAACGGTTTCGTCGGCGAGTTCTTCATCCTGATCGGCGCCTTCGCTCATAAGTGGTGGTGGGCCCTCTTTGCCGCCTCCGGCATCGTCCTGGGCGCCGCCTATATGCTCTGGATGTACCAGCGTGTTTTCTTCGGCGAACTTAACAACCCGAAGAACAAGGAACTCAAAGACCTGAACCTCCGTGAGCAGTGGACCATTATCCCGCTGATCATCATGGCCTTCTGGATCGGTCTTTATCCCAAACCCTTCTTCCGGATCATGGAGCCAACGGTCAACCGCCTGATCCACCGGATCGAAGTCGCGGTTCCGGACTTCCAGCCGGAGCAGCAGATCGCCGTCAGCAGCGCCGCCCAGCATGAAGAGGAACCCGGGCACGCTGAGGCGGAAGCTGAGGAGTGATCATGTCCTTCGATCTTTTTATCCCCTTCATTCCCGAGATCTTCCTGGCGGTGGCGAGTTTCGTCGTCCTGGTGGCCGGTATCACGATGGGACGCCGGGGGACGCGTGGGGTTTCCCTGCTTGCAGCCGCCTCGCTGGTCATTACGGCGGTGCTGGTCTGGGTTTTCGCCCGGCCGAGCGGTGCAGTCCAGCCGATTCTCGGGGGAATGCTCGTTCTGGATAACTTCAGCGTCTTTTTCAAGTTCCTCGTGCTGGCCGCCTCCGCGATGACCCTCTTCCTTTCCGCGGGATACCTGGATCGCCTGAAATACGGGGGCGGCGAGTTCCCTTCGCTCATTCTGACGGCGACCCTGGGCATGTTCATCATGGCTTCGGCTGCCAATCTGGCCAGCCTCTATGTCGGCCTCGAGTTGATGGCGCTGTCGGTCTACGTGCTGGTGGGTTTCTGCAAGCTGGAGATTCGATCCAACGAGGGCGCGATCAAGTATTTTGTTCTCGGAGCGATGTCTTCCGGAATTCTGCTTTACGGCATCAGCCTGGTTTATGGAAGCCTGGGCACTCTGGATTTGGCGGCGATCCGGGCCGGTCTCTCCTCGGCGCCGCAGTCCAATCTCGTTCTTCTGCTCGGGATCGTGCTGATGGCATTCGGGATGCTCTTCAAAGTTGCGGCGGTTCCCTTTCACGTCTGGACGCCTGATGCCTATGAAGGCGCCCCGACGCCCGTGACGGCTTTTATCTCCGTCGGACCCAAGGCGGCGGCCTTCGCCATCTTCCTTCGCGTATTTGCGGTGGCCTTCAGGCCCGAGTTTGACGCATGGCGCAACGTCATCTGGGCGGCAGCCGCCATGACAATGATTCTCGGCAATGTCGCGGCGATTCGCCAGGACAATGTCAAGCGGATGCTGGCCTATTCCTCGATCGCCCATGCGGGCTATGCCCTGCTCGGGATCGTCGCCGGTTCGGACGCCGGGATCTCAGCCGTGCTGATGTACATGCTGGTCTATACCTTCATGAATATCGGCGCCTTCGGCATGGTCATCCTGTTGGAATCGCGCGGATATGCCGGTGAGACGATTTCGGATTGGGCGGGACTCTCGCACCGTTCTCCGGCGGCCGCCGGAATCATGCTCTTTTTCATGCTGGCCCTGGCGGGGATTCCACCGACAGGCGGCTTCATGGCAAAGCTTTACGTTTTTTCCGCCGCCGTCAATGCAGGTTATGTCGGGCTGGTTGTCATCGCCGTGCTGATGTCGGCCGTCAGTCTCTACTACTACTTCCGGCTGGTCGTTGAGATGTACCTCAGAGACGGCGCCGAGGCCGAGGGTGGCGCCGAGATGATCCGGGATTCCTGGGCCTGGGGCGTCGTTGTGCTCTGTACGGTGGTCATTCTGGCGATCGGCGTCTTCCCGCAGCCGGTCTTCCAGTGGGCGAAGGGCGGGATCGCCGCGATCGGCCTGATGTAGGACGTGTCCTTTCTCAAGAAGAGCGGGGGCCAGTTCCGTGAGGCGCGAACATGGCTCGACGTCTCGATCGTCGGTATTCAGTTTCCCATTGCCATGGCGCTGGGCTTCTTCTGGGGCCGTTGGCTGGACGGTGTTTTCGGAACCGGCCGCTGGCTGACGCTGATCTTCTCGCTGTTCGGGGTTGCCGCAGGCTTTCTGAACCTCTTCCGGATCACGATGGAGGCGACCCGAGAGGAAGAGCGAAAGCGGGCCGAAACAGAGCAGGAGGAAGAAGCCGACGATGAAGGAGCCTGATTTCGGTTTTTCCTCCCGTCGGATGATGTTGATGACGGCAGTCCTTTCTTTGGGAGGCGGACTCCTCTGGGGTCTCTACCGGGGGTCCGTTGCCTCTGGTTTGAGCTTGACCGGAACGGGCGCGCTGGCTATCATCAACTTCCGTTGGCTGGAGACGATCCTGTCCAGGGTGCTCCGAGACGCTTCACCCCGCGTGGATGTGGGTGCGGTTCTACGTTTCGGAGGACGCATGCTGGTGCTGGTTTTTCTCCTGGCGGCTTTACTCCTGATTCCTTCGGTCGATGGGATCGGGGTTGCTCTGGGCTACACTGCCCTGGTGGTTTCGGTTGTGATTGAGGGTCTGAGGAAATGATTTCGGAGGATTGGACGAGCGATGGAACATCACGCGTCAATGTTATTTGAACCCATCAACAGGCTGCTGTTGATGATTTTACCGGCGGCGCCCGAGAAATACCAGACGATGGTCGGGACTCACAATGGCTACTGGCTGCCCGATCATGTGATCATGGCGATGCTGGTCTGTGCGGTGGTCGCCGTTATTCTGATTCCGCTCCGCCGGAAGCTTTCCGTTGAAGAGCCGGGAAAGATCCAGCAGATGCTTGAGCTGACCCTGACGGGATTGAAAGATCTGATCGACGAAGTTGTCGGGGTCGGGACCGGAAGACGTTTTCTTCCATTCGTCCTGGGCTTGGCGACCTTCATTTTTGTCGGAAATATCTTCGGGCTCTTTTTCTTTCTGCAGCCTCCGACGGCCAATCCGAGCACGACCTTTGCGCTCTCGATCACCGCTTTCCTCTACTACAATGCGGTCGGGATCAAGGATAACGGCATTCTGAAGTACATCGCCCATTTTGCCGGACCCTTCCTGCCCCTGGCCTTCCTGATGTTTCCCATCGAGATCATCTCGCACCTGGCCCGGATCCTCTCCCTGGCGCTGCGCCTCTTCGGGAATATCTTCGGAGAGCATACGGCGACGGGAATTTTCTTCGGCATGTTCCCATTTGTTGTACCATGGCCCATGATGGGGCTGGGCATTTTCGGCGCCCTGCTCCAGGCCTTTATCTTTATTATGTTGACCATGGCCTACCTGCAGGGTGCGGTGGGCCACGAAGAGCACTGAGAAAAACCGTGAGGAGGAGTTTTATGAGTCGACGTTATGGAATCGTAATTCTGGCCCTGATCGTGATCGCCGTTGCCGCTCCGGCAATGGCCCAGGAGCACGGCGCAGCCGCCGCCGTAGCCGGATCACCCTGGCAGTACGCCGCCGCAGCATTCGCCATCGGCATTGCCGCAGCCTTCGGCGCGCTGGGTCAGGGCAAAGGTCTGGCCGCCGCCTGTGACGCCATCGGAAGGAATCCCGGCGCGATGGGTCCCATCCGGATCACGATGATCATCGGTCTCGCCCTGATTGAGTCCCTGGTGATCTACGCGCTGATCATCGCTTTCATGCTGCTTCCCTGACGCGGCTGTCGCCGCAGATTCCGATGACGCCCGGGAAACCGGGCGTTTTTTGTATCTCGGGACAGGCGGTTACAAGAACGCAACGTAGAGGTTTCTAAAATCAGGAATCAATCCTCTTGACATATAGGTTTCAAGCTTGTATCATCTTGTGCGTGGAGGAAAGCATGAGCGCAACAGCAGACATCAGAATGTGGGACTTCACCACGGGAACACTCCCCTTCAGGGACCAGCTCTATAAATCAGCTCTTCGTCTGACCCGTTCGGTTGAAGACGCGGAGGACCTGATTCAGGAAACCTATCTCAAGGCCTTCAAATACTATTCCAAATTTTCCGAGGGAACGAATTTCAAGGCATGGCTCTTCAAGATCATGAAGAACACCTTCATCAACTCCTACCGGAAGAAAAAGCTGCAGCCCTATCGAGTGGATTTTGAGGATCTTCAGGAGGGACTGGAGCAGAGCCTTCTGGATCGTGGGGAGAACCACAATCCAGACCCGGAATCCGAGTTTATCTTCTCGGAGATGGATACGGAGATCAGGGATGCCCTGCTCAAACTTCCCCACGATTATAAGATGGTGATCCTTCTCGCAGATCTCGAAGGTTTTGCCTACCGCGAGATCGCCGATATTCTCGAGATCCCGGTGGGAACGGTCATGTCCCGCCTCTATCGTGGCAGGAAGATGCTGGAGCGCGCCCTGCTGAGCTTCGGTACCCGCTACAACTACCTGCAGTCGGTGCCGGAGAAACTCCGGGATCGCGAGATTCTTGCTGCTGAGTTCTTTGGCGGGACGGAGGCGGCGGTTCAGGCCAACTGAAGGACCAGGCTTTCGGGAAGATCGGACCGGGCACCTCGCCCGGTCTTTTTCTTTCTTCATGAGCCGACAGAGGGTATGATCCCAAGGGCACGGCTCTGAGATCTGTGCGGCTTGGGAGGATGCAGTGGCTGATCCAGGAATTCTAGCGGTCATCGGCGCCCAGTGGGGTGATGAGGGCAAGGGGAAGATCGTTGATCTGCTCGCGGCCAGGGTCGATGGAGTGGCTCGCTTCAGCGGTGGCCATAATGCAGGGCACACGGTGCGCATCGGTGAGCTGAAGTACGCACTCCACCTGATTCCATCGGGAATCATTCACCCTGGGGCCCGCTGCTTTCTGGGCCCGGGCCTTGTCATCGACCCCGGTGCGCTGCTGCGGGAAATGGAGGGCCTTCAGGAGCAGGGGATTGAATTTGGCAGCCGGATGGTGATCTCGTCCAGGGCGGCGCTCATTCTGCCGACCCATCAAGGCCTGGACCACGCCCGCGAAGCTGCCCGAGGCAAATCAAAGATCGGCACGACGGGACGGGGAATCGGTCCCGCATATGAGGATGTCGCCTCGCGCAGGGGCTTGAGAGCATGGATGCTCACCCGGCCGGAGAGCCTTCAAGAGGAAGCCGAAAAGCTCATGCGGGCACACAACGAGGAACTCGCGAGGCTCTATGGCGCCGATCCCTTCGTTATCGACGAGGCCGTGGGGAGACTACTGAGGGCCGCAGAAAAACTCGGGCCTTTCGTACATGAGGTAGGCTCCGAAATCAGGGGGCTCCTCAATTCCGGCGGAAAGCTGCTCCTTGAGGGGGCCCAGGGCGTCCTCCTTGATCCCATCTGGGGAACCTATCCCTTTGTAACCTCCTCCTCCTGCCTGCCGGCTGCAGGCGCCGCAACCCTGGGTATCCCCGGTCATCGAATCGGGCCCGTCCTCGGCGTCATGAAGGCCTATACAACCCGGGTCGGTGCCGGCCCCTTTCCGACCGAAGATTTCGGCCCAGAGGGTGAGGAGCTGGCGAAACGCGGGGCTGAGTTCGGAACAACGACGGGTCGTCCCCGCCGCTGCGGCTGGTTTGACGCCGTTGCAGCCCGCCATGCGGTCGAGGTCGCAGGCATCGACGCCATTGCGCTGACGAAGATCGATGTCCTAGACAGCTTTGATGAGATCCGAATCGCCGTAGACTACGAGGATGAGCGAGGCCGGCGGATCGGGAGCCTTCCGGCAGACACCGCGATGCTGGAGCATCTCAAGCCCTGCTATGAGACCATGCCCGGTTGGAAGAATCCGACGGAATCCCTTCGTGATCCCGCTGATCTCGATCCGGCGGCCCGGGCCTACATCAGCCGTCTCGAAGAACTTCTGGGTGTTCCGGTCGCACTTCTGTCAACCGGACCCCGGAGAGCGGAGACCATGGTTCTGGGTCAGTCCGCAGTCGCAGCCCGCCTTCGGGAGCTGCTGGATCAAGGGCCCGATCAGGTTTATTAGAGCGTTTCCAAAATACCGTTGCAATCGGTCGCCGCTGCATCCCGGCCTGCAGCGTTGCGCTAACTCGCCGATGGGCACCGCATCGCCTGCGTTA